>CAYZQB010000056.1:0-17156 GCA_964480395.1 uncultured Planctomycetia bacterium | reverse complement strand
CTCAGGCAACGGCAGTGTCTCTGTGGCAAAAATTCTTGTCATTCTGAGCGAAGCGTAAGAATCTCAGGAATTATGCAAGGTTGCTATTCCAGAACTAAATTTTTATTCATTTTGCGTTTTTTGTCAGCGAAAGCGAACCCTTTGTGCATTTTCATGTCCTTTGTGGCAAAAAAGCTGGATTCCCAATCAAGTTGGGAATGACACTGGATAGGTTTGGGAATCATCAGTAAACCTGTGAGATTGCGACGTCAGTCGCTTCGCTCCCTCCTCGCAATGACATGAGGTGGTTTGCTAATCAACATTAGTACCCCATTGTCATTCCCGTTTTCACGAGAATGACAAAATCCAATTAAATGTTACAGTGTCCTACAATCAATACCGTATGTAAAAGAACTAAACAAATACAATGCTTTGTCGATTTATCTCTTGAATGTATTGGATTGCGCATGAAGATTCTACGTAAAGCATTGAGTAAACCGGGTTTATGGCTGTTGATGTCATTTTTCATCGTCGGCATACTTCCACGTTGCACTTCGTTTTTCGAATCATCCAAGCAGGCTTCACTCTTCCCAGCATCAACACTTCTAAATATACTGCCCGATTCAAGCAATTCTATACTCGATAAACTAATGCTTGAAAACACCAAACTTAAAACCGAATTAATCCAACAAAAGAAGATGCTTGCAGAATATAAACGACTTATTTCGCAGGTAAAACAGTTGGTATCTGCAATTGACGATGATGAACCGTACGAAATCATACAAGCGAAAGTTTTAATGGGATTTGACCTTTCAGAATGGCGTTATTCAATCGCTGTGAACAAGGGTGCCAGGCACAATGTTAAAATCGGATATCCCGTTACAATAGGAAGCGTTCTTGTAGGAAGGGTCATTGCTGTTGGTATCAGCACATGTCGCATTCAACTAATTGTTGATCCGGGCTTTCCCGGTGTTAAATCTGTCATTGTTAAACAAGGAGTTTCCGGTGATGATGACAGCATAAGCTCAATTTCGCATGGATTGCTTATAGGATCCGCTCGAAAAGCTTTTATGCTCTCGCTTTTGCACATTCCGCACACCGATGCTGTTGAAAAGGGTGATAAAGTCTTTGTTTCAAACCAGTCGTTCATGTTTCCGGGTGGTTTGTACATCGGCAGTATTGAGAATGTCAGGCGTGAAGGAGACCCGAAGTTTTACCGAATGGACGTCAAACCGGCAATCAACCCGAAAAGCATTGAAAATGTCCAGATACTGACGTTCAAACATAAAGCCCTTATACCTCCGAAATCGATAGCAGAATCCGTTTATGTAGAAGACCGTTAAATTTCGATAAACTCAGAAAATTTAAGTAATTGTGTACAGTTACCTGTAAAATATAATATATGTTGAAATCTATTGTTTGGTTAGATTAGTATTATTAATATCTGTGGAAATTCTGAATACGAAGTTAGCAGGAGATTTAATGCCAAGACAGATTCATCCTGAAGAAGAAGTTTTTGAAGTCCATGACCCACTTGAGGTTTTTAACATAGGACCGTTATATCCATTCGATTATTGCTGGCTTTCCGGGATGAAACAGGGCTTGATACTCGAAGTTCAGATGGAGCTGATTCACCGGAACAGAAACCTTGTCGTTGTTGACAGAAGCCCACTCGGTGTGGATCCGAACGCTTCATTATCGCGATGTTATCTCGCATTCGGTAATCCATATGATAAAGTAACTGTCTTCAATTTCTTCGAAAACGACATATGCCGTGGTGTTCCACTCGATTATTTCTCACGATTGAATGTTACTCGAAGGATCGATCAAATATACAAGGAAAACGGCTGGATATCCGGAACCTATCTCACAATGGCAGCAGAGGCATGGCGAACGCAATATCACCGGGGAATTGCAGCATTAACCGTAAAAATCCTCGAAACACATGACAAACTTGATTTAGTTGACCTGCTTGATAAATATGCTCTCTGGCTCATACCTTTACTGCATTTCAACAATAACAGAGCATTGCGAATTCAATATCTATATGAAGACAACAAGGAATTAACAAGCTTTTGGCGTGATATTCTCAGCGATTTCATGATTCTATCTGCAGTAAATCGAACTACGTTTTGCGTATTAGCCAGCATTGAGGAAATATATTTTAAGGATACATATCTTGGTAAAAAAGAGATGATTGAAAACAACACGGAGCTTTACGTTTTCAAGCCCTTCCTTAAAAAGATTTCAATCGGTGTTTTTGTTATTGCTCTGATTGCCTGGAGTATTGTTGTTGGTTCTTCAGGTTCGAGTACTTCCGTAACAGCAGTTGTTTTATGCGGCTTGATAACTCTTGTTCCGTTTAGCATTTTCACTGCGAATTTCCTGTTTTGGATGTTCTATACATCGGGTATTAATTCTCTCCAGCGCTTGGTTCCTCAAAAATGGATAATTCCAATTAAAAAAATCCCAGGATACTTGAAATAAACTAAATGTGGAGGTTTTATGCAATGCATTTCGAAACTGATTCTGTGTTTGATTGTTTTCTCAATGTTGTTTTTATCTTGCAGCAGGGATGATGATAAAAATGTCGTAGTTGCGTATATTGCTCTTGATATGGACCTTTCAATGCCGATTCTAGCAGAATTCGAGAAACAAACCGGCATCAAAGTCTTAGCAAAATTCGATGATGAATTAACTAAAACAACAGGACTTGTCAATGCGATAATCGGCATGAAGGACAACCAAAAAGCGGATGTTTTTTGGAACAACGAGATTGTGCAATCGATTCGCCTTAAGCTTGCTGGCATTACAGAAGAATGCAAACCCGAAAATGCAAAGGATATCCCTGCGGAATACAAGGACAATGAAGGTCATTGGTTCGGATTTGCAGCACGTTCACGAGTGATTCTAATTAACAAGAAGCGATTTGCAGAAAAATTCGGCAATGCTGAGTATCCAACATGTTTCACTGATTTATATGACGAGAAATGGGGTGCTGAAGCAGCATATGCAACACCATTAACCGGCACAAACGCAGCACATTTTGCAGCGATTTATACAAAACTCGGTGAAAAAGAGGCAGTTAAAAAATTCAAAGAACTTAAAAACACGAAAATTGGGATAAAAACAAGCAACGGTCAGACTATGCGCGAAGTCCGTGATGGACAATTATCCTGGTGCTGGACCGACACAGACGACGCTGCAAAAGCCATTACCGAGAAAGGTGATGAACTTAAAATGATTTATGCTTCCACATGGGATAAAGGTTCAGGAGCACTTGTATTGCCAAATACAATCTGCCTGTTGAAAAACGCTCCTCATAAGGAAGCTGCTGTAAAATTCATTAATTTCATTCTCTCAAAAGAAGTTGAGATAATGCTCGCTCAAGCACCAGGTAAGCAGATTCCATTGAAGCCGGGTATTAGAGTCGAAAGTATCGACGACCTCAATAAAATCAAAGATACAGCTAAACTTTTCGATATCAGTTTTGAAGACATCGGTAAAGAATGGGATAATTCACGTAAATACCTTGTAGCAATCTTTAAATAGTCTATTACAGATATTCAAAACTAAATCTTCGGTTTCATGGTGAAAAATATATCCAAGATATTGTTAGATTTAAATTTCCTTTTTTTTCTTAATCTGTTAAGTTAGTATGAATTTTAAATACAGGATCTTAACAAGTGTGGTTCATATGAATGATTTCTCAAAATTCGCTGAAATTGCTACACAAATCAGACAAGATATTGTACGCATGACAGCAATTGCACAAAGCGGGCATCCCGGCGGTTCGCTGTCCGCGACAGATATTCTTACGGTACTCTATTTCAATTTTCTTAATCACAAACCCAATGAACCAGAATGGGAAGAACGTGATAGAATGATTTATTCTAAAGGTCATGTAACACCCCTAATTTATTCGGTTTTGGCGCGTTCTGGCTATTTTGATCCCAAAGAACTCAGTTTTTTCAGGCAATTGCATAGTCGGCTTCAAGGACATCCGAGCAAAAAGGATGGTCTTCCCGGCTTAGAATCATCAGGCGGTTCGCTGGGACAGAATCTATCGGTTGCAGTCGGTATTGCTCTTGGTTTACGTGAAAGAGTTAAGCAAAAACTTCAAGAAAGCACACATATCCCGAAGGTTTTCGCGATTTGTGGTGATGGCGAGTTACAGGAGGGTAATATCTGGGAAGGGGTAATGGCAGCAGCACATTATAAATTGGACAACCTTATTGCAATCATTGACAAAAACAATCTTCAAATCGACGGTAGAACAAAAGATGTCATGAATATTGACCCGCTTCCTGAGAAATTTACAGCGTTCAACTGGCACGTGCTTGAAATGGACGGACACGATTTCGCTGATATTATTAAAACACTCGAAAAAACCAAACAATTACACGATAAGCCGATTGTAATCATTGCCCACACCATCAAAGGCAAGGGTGTAAGTTTCATGGAGGATAAAGCAGGATGGCACGGCAGACCACCGAGTAAAGAACAGGCAATGACAGCATTGCAGGAACTGGGTGCAGAGGAAATACTTGATATTGATTCAAAGCAATTTCAGCCAATTACTTTAATTAACGGGAGGTAAGCGTGGGTTTTACTGACGATTACGAACTTAAATCGACGAAAATCGGCTATGGTGAAGGTTTACGCGAGCTTGGCGACATAAACAACAGAGTTATTGCACTTGGGGGGGATATTACAAACTCAACTTCAGTAAATATTTTCAGCGATAAATATCCTGAGCGTTTTTACTCTCTTGGTATTGCAGAGCAAAACTTGGCAACGGTCGCAACAGGCTTAGCTTTGACTGGCTTCGTGCCGTTTTATACGACTTATGGCGTTTTCGCTGCTGGTAGATGCTGGGAACAAATCCGTACTACAATCTGTTACAACGATGCAAATGTCAAAATCGGTGTAGCACATGGCGGGGTTTCTGTTGGTCCTGACGGGGCTACTCATCAAGCACTTGAAGATGTCGCAATTTTGCGTACTTTACCAAGAATGAAAATTGTTGTGCCATGTGATTCGATTGAAACTCACAAGGCAACTGTTGCAATCGGCAAGATTTTTGGACCTGCAGCAGTTCGATTCGGAAGAGCTGCTGTACCAATACTAACAAACATTGAAACACCTTTCGAATTCGGTAAGGGTTATATTTATCGCGAAGATGGAACCGATGTAGCAATTATCGCAAATGGACCGATGGTTTGGATGGGTCTGGAAGCGATGAAAAATCTAAGAGCGCAGGGAATCAAGGCACGACTCATCAATCTGCATACTGTTAAGCCAATTGATAAGGAAATTATCATCAAAGCGGCACAGGACTGCGGCGCAATTGTTACTGCTGAAGAACATCAGATTATGGGTGGTATGGGGTCAGCAGTTGCAGAAGTTCTCGCTGAAAATCATCCGACACACATTCGTTTCGTTGGAATTCAGGACAGATTCGGGGAATCCGGAAAACCTGATGAACTCTGGGCGGAATTCAACATCCATCATAATGATATTGAAGAAGCAGTTAAAAAAGTGCTTCATGCAAAGAAACTCGCAATTTAGTTTTTGCTTATGAATACTCTGAGATTGCAAATCACTTTGTTCTCTGTAATTATCAATGCATTCACATATTATAAATGCTTATAAATAATGATGTTTGTTTGAGTGTAAAATTCTTGACATAATTAGTCTAAAGTGATTAAATGCTCTGATTAATATCTGCTGGAAATATAATATTACAATTATTATCACATGCAGACTTAAATATATTGATTATTTAACTGGATTGTCATTCTGAAATCTGATTTTAATAGATTTTCAGCAATATTTCTTATATAAAACAAAATTAATTATCCAACAATATTTGGATTTCGTAATTTGCAACTTAAGGAGTGATGAAATGATTGAGGAAGAAAAAACGATTAGTTCTATGATGGATGAGAAACGTGTGTTTCCGCCTTCTAAGGAATTCTGCGAGAAAGCATTGATTAAAAGTGCTGAGGAATTCGACAAAATCAGCTTGGCTGCACACGATGATTTTGAGGCTTTTTGGGCTGAAAAAGCTAATCAGCTTCACTGGTTCAAGAAATGGGACAAAACTTATCAATTTGATACTGAAAAAATCGATATCAAATGGTTTGATGGCGGTAAAATCAATGCTTCTTACAACTGTCTCGATAGATGGATCGGCACAGAAAAAGAGAACAAAGATGCTTTCGTCTGGATTGGCAACGATCCGGAAGAAACAAAGAAAATTACGTACAAAGAATTGCATATTGAAGTCAGCAAATTTGCCAACGTGCTGAAATCACAAGGCGTACAGAAAGGTGATAGAGTCATCATTTATCTTCCGATGATTCTTGAACTTCCTATCGCTATGCTTGCCTGCGCACGAATTGGCGCGGTTCATAGCATTATCTTCGGTGGTTTTTCACCTGACTCAATTAGAGATAGAGTTATCGATTCTGGCACCAAGATTGTCGTTACCGCAAACTGGGGATATCGCGGTAAGAAAAATGACATTGCCCTGAAGCACAACATTGATGCAGGTATTTCTGATACTGATGTTGATAAAGTCATTGTTTTTGAACGTGTCCCACAAGCTGAGAAATCTTGCGATTGGGTCGAAGGTCGAGATATGTGGTGGCATGAACTGATGAAAGATGCATCAGCAGATTGTCCTGCAGAGGAAACCGATTCGGAACATCCGTTGTTTATCCTTTACACTTCGGGTACAACCGGCAAGCCAAAGGGCGTGCTGCACACTACCGGCGGTTATATGACATACGTTCATCAGACTGCGAAATGGATATTTGATCTTCAAGACGATGATATTTACTGGTGTACAGCGGACATTGGCTGGGTTACTGGACATTCTTACATTGTTTACGGTCCTCTTTCTTTGGGTGCAACTTCGGTCATGTTCGAAGGTGTCCCGACATATCCCGATGCAGGTAGATTCTGGGCAGAGGTTGAGAAACACAAAGTGTCAATCTTTTACACTGCACCGACTGCATTGCGCGCACTAATGGGTCAGGGTGACGATTATGTAAAGAAATATGACCTGTCATCGCTGCGACTTCTCGGAACAGTTGGCGAGCCGATTAATCCTGAAGCCTGGATGTGGTATTACAACGTTATCGGTGGTGGAAAATGCCCGATCGTTGATACTTGGTGGCAGACAGAAACAGGTGGAATCCTTATTTCACCTATCCCCGGCGCACAGATTCTTAAACCAGGTTCAGCAACAAAAGCTTTCCCTGGAGTGTTCCCGAATGTTCTCAAGCAGGACGGTACACAGGCAGAAGTCAACGAAGGTGGATATCTCGTGATGGAAAAACCTTGGCCCGGTATCATGCGTACGGTTTATGGCGATCACCAGAGGTTTATTGACACTTATTGGTTAAAATTCAAAGGTGGTAAATATTGGACAGGCGATGGTGCGAGAATTGACGAAGACGGCTGTTTCTGGCTTATGGGACGTCTTGATGATGTTCTCAATGTGTCCGGTCACAGAATCGGTACCGCGGAAGTTGAATCCGCTCTTGTTGCACATCATACCGTTGCTGAAGCAGCTGTTGTCGGAATGCCCCATCCCATCAAGGGTGAAGGTATTTACGCGTTTGTAACCTTGAAAGCAGGCATTGACCATACACAAGAGTTGATGAAGGAACTTGTAAAACACGTCAGAACAATGATTGGACCGATTGCAACTCCAGATGTGATTCAGTTTGCGGATCAGCTTCCTAAAACCCGCTCAGGTAAGATTATGCGTAGAATTCTACGCAAAATTGCTAAGAATGATCTTGAAGTCGGTGATACTACAACGCTTGCAGACGCAAGTGTCGTACAAAAGCTCATCGATGAACGCCCTAATAAATAATCTAACTTAAATGTTATCTTAGATTGTTAAAGGTGCTGGTTCGCTAGCACCTTTGTCTTTTGTTTCAATGACACATCTGAAATATTGAGAAGTGATATAATTGTTGAAATAAGCTCTTATAGAAATGAAACTCTTTAATTTAAGATGTGAAATACTATCATTGACACAATATTTGTTATTTTGAAATAATGTTTGAAAGGACGATTATGGCAGATTCAAAAATGAAATCTCGATGGATTATCGTAATTGGAGCGATTCTGATTCAGCTTTGTCTTGGTGCGATTTATGCATGGTCAGCATTTACAACGCATTTACAATCAAGTAAAGAAAACTTGATTTTCAACTACGATGCTGAATTACTTGGTCTGAACAAAGCAGAAGTTGATGCCGATCGAGTAAGAATTTATGGCAAACCTGATTTCAAAGATGAAGGATTCGATAAGTTTAAAAAAGCACTCAAAGATGAAGCAAATAACAAAGTTAGCACCGCCAGTTTAATGGATGGATTAGATGCTTCAATAAAAAGTGAGTCTGTATTCTTTGAGAATTTGGGGCTTACGAATCTTTTCACCATATATTGTGATGCGATTGTAGAAAAATTGAAAAAAGATGTTGAGCTTGCAGAAACCAAACCAAAAGAATTTAATGCAAAATTGCTAGAATCAAAAAAACAGCTTGGTTCACTTGTGAATAATTTCTTAGGGATGGCAAATGTTGTTAAAAATGGAGAGAACCTCGTTGTTGACGAAGGTGGACAGGAAACGCAGAAAAAGATAAACGAAGTTGTATTTTCTGGCGACAGTTTTGACAAAGACGGTGTTTTTGATGCAAAATTAGTTGGTAAAGATGGCAAATTCACAGATGACACAGCAAAAAATAACATTCTTGCTGGAATTACCGATTATGATGGTTTTTGGCGGGCGGTTGAGAATCTAAAACTCACATTCAAAAAGATTCCTCCGGTTCGCTCTGATCTTTTTAACAAAGTCAGTAAAGAAAAATGGGAAAAATTCCATTTTGGTTTCTCAGCTACTCAAACTCAATGGATTTTTTCAGCGGGTCTTGCTTCATTCGCGCTTGTCATGATTTTCGCAGGTCGCTGGCAGGACAAAAGCGGTCCTCGACTCGTTGCAATGGTCGGCGGAATTATTTTGGGTCTTGGATACCTTTTAGCAGGTCTCATAGGAGGTTCAAACCATATTTTAATGCTAATTTTCGTCGGAATCATCGGTGGTGGTGGGATTGGACTCGGTTATGTTTGCCCTATTGCTGCTGGTGCAAAATGGTTTCCAGACAAAAAGGGCTTGATTTCAGGATTGGCAGTTGCTGGCTTTGGCGGTGGTGGATTCATTTTCATCAAACTTGCTGGTGCATGGGGTGGTCTTATTAACAGCATAGGAATTAATGCAACGTTTACAGTTTATGGTATTATATTTGCAGTTATAGTAATCATAGGTGCACTTTTGATTAAGAATCCACCAGAAGGATGGAAACCCAAGGGTTGGAATCCGAAAAAAGTCAGTGCGAAGAAACCGATGTCAGAATACAGCTTCACTCCGAAGGAAATGCTCAGAACGCGTCAGTTCTATTTCATTTGGATTACATTCATTTTATCCGCAGGCGCAGGTCTCATGGTTATCGGCACACTGAAAGATTTTGGATATTTCGAAGGTGGACTGCCGATGGCAGCAGCAGCCAGTGCTTTGGCAACACTTGCAATCTTCAATGCCTTAGGAAGAATTGCTTGGGGTTGGCTTTCTGACAAAATTGGCAGGAAATTCGCAATCAATCTGATGATTTTCCTTCAGGGGTTGATGATGATTGGTGTCCTTTTCATCGGCAGTACCGAATGGGGTTTAATGATTGCTGCATGTTGGATCGGCTTCAACTTTGGTGGAAACTTTGCGTTGTTCCCAGCAGCAACCGCAGACTACTTCGGTTTGAAGAACCTTGGAACGAATTACGGCTGGGTTTTCACAGCTTATGGTTTAGGTGGAATTTTCGGACCAATTATGGCTGGCAGCATGTATGATATGACCGGCTCATACACATATGCGTTTATCACGATTTCGATTCTGCTTGCTGTAGCGTTGTTTATCTCACTGATGTATCGTCTGCCGAAGCCTCCGAAGAGCGCGACAGAAGAAGCGTAAGAAGCTGAAGAATTAACGTGTAAATTGTTAAAACATGAAGGGTGTCAGAAATGGCGCCCTTTTTTCGTGCAAGTTTTTAATAAAATAATACATTTTCATCTTGACTATCTACATATATTTATTGGATAACATATCATATAATTTCTTTAATATGGAGCAGTGTTAAATGCGTAGATATAGAAGAAACTCTGTTACAACAATTGAATTAACCAGCAAAAGACTAAAAGCGAAGCAAGTTTACTCAATTCTATTTGTGATTTTGGGAGCTGCATTAGCTTATTTTTCATTTGATGTTGATGATTCTGAAAAATCAAATGTGTTAGGTGTTATAGGCGGTGTTTTGATTGTGGTTTTTGGTTTAATCATGTATCTTGTTGTTAAAGTCCAGATTTGGTGGCATCATAAATAAGTTCATCCAATTTCATTTTTCTTGAGATTCTGTATTACTTAAAAATTTTGAGTTATCGATGTTTTGTTAAATTTACTGATGATTCTGAAAAAATTATTGATTCGCTGCGAAAATTGTGTATAAAGTCATTCTCTAATTCTTTACGAGCGTTGTGAACTTGAAAATTCGGGCGTTTAGCTCAGTTGGTTAGAGCACCAGCTCGACAAGCTGGGGGTCACTGGTTCAAGTCCAGTAACGCCCACCAACAATCACAAGGCTTCGGGGTATTTTACCTCGAAGCTTTTTTTTCATTATACAAGCTAAGTTACAAGCATATTGCTACCAAAAATAATTGCATAATATAAGAATGTAAGAAACATAGGGGATGAAGCAGGTATGTAAAAATAATGTAAGAAATGCAGAACAAATGACAGAAATAACCTTAATTAACAGAAATAATTGATTGTTATTTGATTTAATTGTTCACTTTGCACAATCCTTAACTAGGGTCAGCATACTTGTGTTCCTTACTTTTAACTGAAGAATATGAGTTGAATTCATTAATGTGGTCATAAGAAGAAAAAAAATATTATATAAATACAATGTCAATATCGTATAATATAAGTGTATGTGTCAAAGATGTATGTGAAGAGGTGGTTATGTATGTAAAGACTTCTGGTTTTCGGTTTTTATTGCTGATTTTGTTATCGAATTTATTTTTCATGAGTTGCTCATCCGAATCTGAAGGCACTGCAAGTATAGCTGTGTATGATTCTGCATCAATACATATCGAAAATGGTGTTGGCTCGATTTATTTCGGGAGTATTGATATTGGTGCAAATAAGACAGAAAATTTTACAATCGAAAACAATTCGACAGTTAACCTTAATCTGAACGGAAATCCTACTGTTGAAATTACTGGCGTTGGAGCAAGCTCATTCAAAATAGTTTCTTATCCATCGACACCAATAAAATCCAACACAAGCAGGATGTTTACTATTGAATTTTCACCTAATGAAGCAAAGTATTTTTCCGCAACAGTTACAATCGTAAACAGTTCCCCAGATGAGAATCCATACACTTTCACGATTTCAGGCGCAGGTCGCAATACAACTTTCGATTTCAACGGTGATGGTATCGATGATGTCATTGTTGGTGCAAGCTATGATGATGATGCAGGTCAAGCTTCCGGTTGTGCATTCATCTTTTTTGGAAACCATAGTTCTTCATCACCAATTAATGCATCCGATGCAAGTGTGAAGCTTATTGGTGAAACTGCAGGTGATACTTTTGGAACATCTGTCTCATCAGCTGGGGATTTCAATAATGATGGATTTGACGATGTAATTGTCAGTGCACCTTATAACAAAGCAATCGATGTTGGATCTGGTCGTGCGTATATCATCTTTGGTAAAACAAATCCACCAAATGTTATTCATGCTTCAAATGCCGATGTTATTTTTAATGGTGAAGCTTTTCTTGACACTTTCGGTTTTAGTGTCAGTTCAGCAGGTGATTTTAACAATGATGGATTCGACGATATTCTTGTCGGTGCTCCACAAGATGATGATGGAGGTGCTGAATCAGGATGTTCTTTCATCTTTTTCGGCAGTTCAAATCCACCTTCAATAATTGATGCTGCGAATGCAGATATTAAACTAATCGGTGAAGATACTGAAGATGATTTTGGTTTTACAGTATCTTCGATTGGTGATTTTAACGCCGATGGATTCAGCGATGTTATTGTTGGTGCACGCTGGGATGATGATGGTGGTGATAAATCTGGTTGTGCATTTATTTTTTTTGGTAGTGCAAATCCACCAGTACAAATTGATGCAGCAAATGCAAATGTAAAACTCATCGGGAAAGATTCAGGAGATTATTTTGGGTATTGTGTTTCATCCGCTGGTGATTTTAACGATGATGGATTTGACGATACAATTGTTGGTGCACTAAATGTTGTTAATAATGGTTCAAAATCTGGTTGTGCTTATATCTTTTTTGGAAACACAAATCCACTCGTAGTAATTGATGCTTCAAATGCTGACGTAAAAATTATTGGTGAAACCATGTTAGGTCGATTGGGCATTTCGGTTTCTTATGCTGGTGATTTAAATCATGATGGAATTGATGATGTAATTCTTGGATGTCATTATGAAACTATTGATTCCAAACCAGGAGATGTTATTGTATTCTTTGGTAGTAAGAATCCACCTACAACAATAAATGCCTCCAAAGCAGATATAAAAATAACGGGAGAAGATGCTGATGATAAATTCGGTAATTCGATTTCGTCAGCAGGAGATTTTAACATTGACGGTGTAACTGATATCATAGTTGGTGCACGCAATAGCGATGATAGTGGTGATTATTCAGGTTGTGCTTTTATTTTTTATGGGAAATCAAATCTTTCTTCGACAATTGATGCTGCTAATGCGGATGTAAAAATTATCGGTGAAGATGCTGGTGACAAATTCGGTGGGTCAGTAGCTGGAGGTAGATAAATTAACATGAAAATATACAATATATTATGTTTTTGCATTTTGTTAATTTGTTTATTCACTTTAAATTGTGATGTTTTGATAAATCCGACGCCTGAAATGATTGTAAAGCATGGATCGACTGAAATTCCTACAGATTCAGGAATCTACGACTTCGGTAGAGTTGAGGTTAATCGATCTTCAACTGCGATATTTACAATCGAAAATAATGGAAACACAGATTTGAAGCTGACAGGTTCTCCAATGATTGCGATTACTGGTACAGATTCGAGTAATTTCATTGTCTCAGAGCATCCAAGCACTCCGATTTTACTGGATTCCGATACAACATTCAGCATTAAATTTATGCCGACAGATTCACGAGAATATTCCACAATAGTCTCAATCTCCAACAATGATGCGGATGCAAACCCATACACATTTACATTAACAGGTCGTGGCATAATCATTGACATCAACATCAGGCAAGGAACTCAGAACATACCTATAGATTCTGGTATGTTCGATTTCGGGAGCATTTATCTCAGAGAAACCAGTCCTGAATACACTTTTTCAATCGAGAATGTTGGTTCTGCGATATTGCATTTAACCGGCAGCCCTGATTTGATAGTAATTAGCGGTTCTGACAAGGGGATGTTCACAATCGACCAAACATTAACATCAACTCCCATCGAGCCTGGTGATTCAACAACTTTCACAATCACATTCACACCGACAAGCATTGGCACAAAAACTGCAAAAATAATCATTGCCAACAATGATTCTGATGAAAACCCTTACATTTTCACCATCAAAGGCACCGGAATTGCAAAAGAACCCAAATTCGATTTCAACGGTGACGGCATAAACGATGTTATTATCGGTACTAAAAGTAATAATGAAAATATTGGAAATGCATATATCTTTTTCGGTAATATGAATCATGAAACATACGTTAATGCAAAAGATGCGGATGTTGTATTAACCGGTGAAGAAAAAAGGGATGATTTCGGAAAATCAGTTGCATGTGCTGGTGATTTCAACGGTGATGGTTTTGATGATGTCATCATTGGTTCAACAATTGATATTCCTTATGGACACAACAGTAGAGTATTCATCTTTTTTGGTTCAAAAAATCCACCTGCAAATCTAAGTTTCAAAGATGCTGATGTCAGTATCTATTCAGAAGATATATATAGTTATTTTGGGAATGCTGTTTCATCCGCAGGAGATTTCAATAAAGACGGTTTTGATGATGTAATTATTGGTTCTGAGAATAGTCAACATAACGGTTGTGCTTTTATTTTTTTCGGAAGTTCTGAACCTACTCCTGAGATTTATGTTTCAGATGCAGATGTTATTATTCATGGTGAATCCAGAAGTGATGATTTTGGAGTTTCTGTGTCATATGCAGGTGATTTCAATGCTGATGGATTCGATGATGTAATTATTGGAACACAAGTCTTTGAAGAAACCAATAAAATGGGTTACGCTGCATTAGTATTAGGTAGGATAAATCCATCATTAAACATAAATGCTGAAGATTATGATGTGAGATTTAATGCAAGTGTTATTGGTGACTATTTCGGTTATCATGTTTCAAACGCAGGTGATTTCAATAATGATGGTTTCGATGATGTAGTAATCGGTGCTGAAAATACCAAAGACTTTGGTAATCACTCAGGAAGCATTTTTGTTTACTTTGGAAGCTCTAATCCATCAAGAATAATTGAAACAGATGGTGCTGATATGAAAATTATCGGCGAGAAAGAAGATATGGTTTTTGGAAAGTATGTATCCACTGCTGGAGATTATAATAACGATGGATTTGACGATCTTGCGGTCAGTACAATGACTGATGACCTTGGAGCAAGAATTGGGTGTATATTCATGTATTATGGTAAAAAAAATCCAGACAAAGTTAACATTTCATCAATTGTCAATGTAAAATTTAATGGTGAATTGAGTAGTGGATTCGGTGAACCAGTTTCAACTGCTGGTGATTATAATCTTGATGGCATTGATGATTTGTTAATCGGTGCAAGAGGTTCAAACGAAAATGGATATCGTTCAGGAAGTGCTTATATATTCTATGGAGCTTTAAATCCAGAAGCCGATGAAGAAGAATCCAGACCTGACTTGCACTTTTACGGTGAAAAAGAGCGTGATGAATTTGGCTATTCAGTAAGTGGTGGAAAGTAAAATATGGAGATATTATGAAAATATTTAAGTTTATAATGATTAGTTTTATACAGATATTCATATTTTCTCTTGGGTGTAATGTTCTAATAAATCCAACTTCGAAAATGACTGTTTTACAAGGTGCAACCGAGATTCCTTCGGAAACAGGAATATATGACTTCAGCAGAGTTGAGGTTTATAAATCATTAACTGTGATATTTACTATTCAAAACAATGGAAATACCGATTTAGAACTGACAGGTTCAACGATTATTGCAATTTCCGGCTTAGATGCGAGTAATTTCGCAGTTACATCACAACCTTCATCGCAGATTTCTCCTAAAAAAGAAACAACTTTTCGGATTAAATTTACACCTAATCAATCAAAATATTTTTCAGCAAACGTTTCAATCGCAAATAATGATGCTGATAAAACTCCTTATACTTTCTCGTTAACCGGTCGTGGGATAATCATTGATATCAATGTCAGGCAGGGAACTGAATATATTCCTTCGCATACAGGTGTTTTTGATTTTGGGAGCATTTATCTCGGTGAATCAAGTCCTACCTTAACTTTCACTATCGAAAATATCGGTTCTACAGTTTTGCATTTAACCGGAACACCTGATTTGATTGAAATTAACGGGTCTGATAAAGCTATGTTTACTGTCAATCAAACCAGCACAATTTCAACGCTCAGTCCTGGAGCATCAACAACTTTCACAATTACATTTACACCAGCATCTGTTGGTATAAAATCAGCAAAAATAATTATTTCTAATGATGATTATGACGAAAATCCATACAATTTCATAATTAAAGGTGAGGGGATAGCTCCAGAAATTAAAATCCTGGATTCCAAAAGCAATGACATTCAAAATGTTACTGGTATTTACAATTTCGATTTAAATCAAGTGAATAAAACAAAATCGGAAACATTTACAATCCTAAATCTTGGAAAATCCAATCTAATTCTGTCTGGTTCACCAATTGTCAAAATTACTGGTACTGATGCAAACGCATTCACAGTTACAATTCAACCTTCAAGCTCAATTTCACCTGATGATAAATCAACATTTACAATTGAGTTTACGATAACCGAAGTTAAAAACTATGAAGCATTAGTCACAATTTCAAACAATGATGCTGATGAAAATCCTTTTATGTTTACACTCATTGGCACAGGTTATGATACTGAATTTGATTTCAACGGTGACGGAATCGACGATGTAATTGTCGGTGCACCGAAAGCAAGGAATACTAATCCTGGTTATGGTTGTGCATACATATTTTTAGGAAGGAAAAACATTCAAACTGCCATTGATGCTTCTGATGCAGACATAATTATTTATGCTGACAGCACTACATCATCACTAGGATTTTGTGTTTCTTCTATAGGAGACTTTAATAACGACGGATATGATGATATTGTGGCTATCGGTGGAAGAAAAAATTATATAAGTGGAAAACTCGGTAGAGCTTTTATCATATTTGGAAGTTCTAATCCACCATCATTAATTAATTCAGCTAATGCAAATATTAGAATATATGGAGAAGATAGTGAGAATGCATTCAACGTTGTTTCTTCAGCAGTTGATTTTAATAATGATGGTTTCGATGATATTATTATTGGTTCGAGGTCTCAAGATATTGGTGGATATAATTCTGGGAGTGTATATATTTTCTTTGGCAGATCAAAATCTTCTTCGAAACTTTATGCTTTCAGTGCAGATGTAAAATTAATTGGTGGCGATAATGGTGATTACTTTGGAACGTGTGTTTCATCAGCCAGTGATTTTAATAACGATGGAATTGATGATGTAATTGTCGGAGCACCTTTTGATGACGATGGTGGAAATGACTCGGGTTGTGTGTTTATCTTTTATGGTAGAAATGAACCACCTTCGGTTATTGATGCGTCGAATGCTGACGTTAAAATTATCGGTGAGAATCCCTATGACTGTTTAAGTATAGTTTCATCCGCTGGAGATTTCAATAACGATGATATAATGGACATTATAATAGGTATATCTCCGCAATATACTGGAGCTTCTGGGACAAATTATGGTTATTCATATATTTTT
>CAYZQB010000055.1:7677-17163 GCA_964480395.1 uncultured Planctomycetia bacterium | reverse complement strand
GATTCCCAATCAAGTTGGGAATGACACAAAAAGTTATTTTTCAAACACACCCTAGCGCAAAATATAATTGGGATTTCAATGAAATGGATTTTGTATGAATCATTCTGAATTTTAGTCATTGTCTATATTAGAAATTAAGTCTTGAATTATTCTCTGTTTGCGATGAAATAGCCTGGATTCTTCACTTCGTTCAGAATGACATAATATTAATTCTATTAGATACTCGAAAAAGAATCCTAGCGATATTTCGTGCTTTTTGCGGCTAATCTCAAACAAAGCAGGTTTACCTGATTATTTTTTGGAAAAAGACTCAATGAGGTAGCGATAGAATGCGGCAGCGGAATCAACAGCATCTTTGTGCAGCCATTCATTGAAGCTATGCGCGCACCCGCCGGTTGGACCTAACGTAATCACCGGAATCTCCGGTGTCAGTGTTGCAAAAGCATTAGAATCTGCAACCGATCGGTTAATGCGACTTCCCGCAGACTGTTTGAAAAAATCCTGATAACATTTTTTCATAAGAGCAACAAACTCATCATTCTCATTCGTCACAAACGCCTTAAAATACGGTATTCCACGATTGGGAATTTCAATTTTATAATGAGAACTCGGAAGCAAAAGTTTACCTGCTTGCCGAAGATTCATCATCATCAATCGCAAGTTTGCCATTACTGAATCGCCAGTTACATTAGCACCTACCGAGAAATCGAAATCAATGTCAACACGTTCAGCAGAGGAAAATCCAGAAGAAATCGAATTAAAATTGCGCACAGAAATACTCGGAGAATCAAACGTTGCATCAAGTATGAAGAGATGTGATTGTTTCTCCCAAATATTCTGAAGCAATCGCGATGCTTCAAGTGCAGGTTGATTATTCCCGGCAATTGAACCATGAATTCTTTCGCTTACGATGCTCACGCGCAAAGGAAATCTGCCATAATTCCCAGCATAATACGAAACCCCTGGAACATCTGCACGAGTATCAAAATCGGCACCCCCAAGGTCGGTTGAAACAAGCATTACAACGTCATTAAAAAAATCCGGACGCTCCTTAATTAATTTATATGCCCCAAGCGAATCCGCCTCCTCATCTACCAAAAATGCAAGCTTTATGACAATATTATCAGGAGTATAATCTGTAAATGCGGAAATCAGCGCAGCAACTCCAGCTTTTTGGTCTGCGCAGCCTAACCCTCGATAAACTTCGTTCTCCTCATCAAATCGAAGCTCAAAAGGATTTACTCCCTGCTTTTCATATTCAATATCAGGTAAAATCGTATCAACATGTGCGAAAAACATGATTGAGAAATCACCGCTGCCCTTCTTCGCAAGCAAGTTGCACCTCGGAGTGTCCGATGAATCCACCTTTTGACGCGACACACGAAAATCCGAATCGAGCAATTTCTCCTCGATATACTCAAGAATTCGATGCTCTTGTCCGGTTCGTGAATCAAACGAAACAAGCTCACTTAATATTTCTAATGTTATTGAATCCATAAGATAATGTTGTATTATTAGGAATGCTAATATTGTAATGATTTTATCAAAAATGCAAACAATATTCACAAACAACAGTTCGAAAAAAGACAATCGCTCGAGTATTTCATGGTTTTGAAACGAAGACAAGAATTATCACTTCGCCAAATGCCTCGCAGAAACAGACCTGCGTTGTTTGCACATCCGTTTGCATAATTTCCAGCTATGTTTTTCTTTATTTGTAAAGAAATTCCGTAAAAGTATCAATGTTTATCATACATATACAAAAGGAGAAATTATGCAAACTTACCAAACACCTGCAGAATCAGTTCTTTCAAAGCTTAGGCAGTATATTCTGGTTGACGGATTTCATATCGTGATTGACCTTGAGAAATCGCACGGGAATTACATCGTTGATGCTAACACCGGCAAGAAATACCTTGATATGTATTCTTATTTCGCATCACTGCCGATTGGGCATAATCACCCGAAAGTTGTTGGCGATGAGGATTTCAAAAAAGCGATTTTACGGGTAGCTCTTGCAAATCCGACGAATTCGGATATTTACGCACAGGAATTCGCATATTTCGTTGATAAATTCGGTAAATTGACACTGCCAGAGGGATTTAATCATATGTTTTTCATCGCAGGTGGTGGACTTGCGGTTGAAAACGCTCTCAAAGCTTCGTTCGACTGGAAAGTGCAGAAGAATATTGCAAAGGGCATCAGCGAAAAGAAGGGCATGAAGGTCATTCACTTTGTTGAAGCGTTCCACGGTAGAACCGGTTACACATTGTCGCTTACAAACACTGACCCAACCAAGACAAAATGGTTTCCGCAGTTCGATTGGCCCAGAATCATCAATCCAAAACTGAGATTCCCGATTACTGATGAAGTCATAAAAGAAGTCGCAGCGAAAGAAGAGTTGGCGTTTGAGCAGATTCGCAAAGCGTTTGCTGACAATCCAAACGACATTGCTGCAATAATCATCGAGCCGATACAGGGTGAAGGTGGCGACAATCATTTCCGTGCTGAATTCTTCCAGGGCTTGCGCAAGCTTGCTGATGAATACGAAGCAATGCTCATCGTTGACGAAATTCAGACAGGCGGTGGCTCAACAGGTAAATTCTGGGCGTATGAACATTTCGGCTTTGTGCCTGATATTATTGCATTCGGTAAAAAGATGCAGGTTTGCGGAATCATGGCGAACAGCAGGATTGATGACGTTGAGAATAATGTTTTCAAGTATTCTGGCAGAATCAATTCAACCTGGGGCGGAAATCTCGTTGATATGCTACGCGGCATGAAATATGTGGAAATTATTCGCGAGGACAATCTGCTAGAAAATGCTGCAAAAGTGGGTGCTCATTTTGTGAGTAAGATGGAAGAATTCGGGAAAAAATATCCGAATGTGATACATAATGTTCGGGGACGTGGATTGTTCATGGCGTTTGACTGCGAGAGTCCAGCTGCACGAAACGAGCTGAGGACAATCTGTTTTGATAACGGGCTAGCGACTTTGGCGGCAGGAACTCAGACAATCCGCTTCCGTCCCGGTCTGACGCTGACAATGGAAGAAGCGAATTTTGCGCTTGAAACTTTGGAAATAGCAATAAAAGCCAAAGCTTAAGTGAAATGAACATTTATTGAAATCTTCGACTTTACATTACAAGTAGTAAAAATTATCGTATTTTGCAAAGCCCCATGCCCCCCAATGGGGCTTCTTTTTCAGCTTAGAAAGATTATTCTTGAGAATCATAAACCTATGTCATTCCGAGTGAGTGAAACGAGCGAGGAATCCAGGATAGTCCAATGTAAGATAGGGATTTACTGCATTTCATTATTTCCAACTAAACACTTTGTTTGAAATCAGCGAATTAATTGACATAGTACATTTGAATATAATCCATGTTTTTCATTTAGCTAGCCTGGATTCTTCGCTTCGCTCAGAATGACAATGCGATGAGTGATTTTTGTGTTTAGACCGATGTTTCAGGAGCGTCTGAGTCGATGCCGAATTTGTCGATGTATTCACTGACGTTTGTGACAAATTCCAACGTCTGCGATGCTGCGCGTCCTGTGAAGATTTTTTCGGATTCAATCAGATCTTTGAATTCAGAAAAAGCGGAATCCTTGAGTAATTGTTGTTTCAAGTTGTTTACACCAGTTTCTTGAAGGTTTTTCATTGCTGCGTGTGAGTACTCACGGATTTTCTCATGCAAATCCTGCCTGTTTGAACCTTTGGCGGTAGCACGCATCATTAATTCTTCGGTAAGCAGGAAAGGTGCATATTCGTCGAGGTTTTTCCTGATAATATCTTCATTTACAACGATTCCATCGGTGATTTCTGAGCAAAGCAAGGTTATCGCTTCTGATGTGAGAAAAGCTTCCGGCATTGTTAGACGGCGGTTGGCGGAATCGTCGAGAGTTCGTTCAAGCCATTGATGCTGATGCGTATCCTGCGCATTCATCGTCAGATTCTTGAGGAAACGAGCAAGTGAACATACGCGTTCGGATTTCATAGGGTTACGCTTGTATGGCATTGCTGAAGACCCAACCTGATTTTTGCCGAAAGGTTCCTGCAATTCCTTCTCATGTGCCAGCAATCGCATATCCTCTGCAAACTTCGCAGATGCGGATGCAACAAGCGTCAGCGCATTCATAATCTTTACGTCTTCGATGCGAGAATATGTCTGTCCTGTTACCGGGAAAATTTGATTTTCAAAACCGAACTTTTTTGCAACTTGTGAATCAACCTGCTTTACTATTTCCTCGTCATTATTAAACAATGTCATGAAAGATGCTTGCGTACCCGTTGTACCTTTTACTCCGCGGAATTGCAGGTTTTTAATAATATGTTCTATTTCTTGCGCAGCTACGTAAAAATCATAAAGCCAAAGTGTTGCACGCTTGCCAACCGTTGTCGGTTGTGCAGGTTGAAAGTGAGTGAATCCAAGCGTCGGCAAATCTTTATATTTCAATGCGAAATCAGCAAGATTCTTCATAACAACAAGTAATCGTTGATGCAACAAGACCAGCGCATCGCGATAAATGACCAAATCTGCATTATCTGTAACGAAGCACGAAGTTGCTCCAAGGTGAATGATTCCTGCTGCGGATGGTGCAACATTCCCAAATGCATGCACGTGCGCCATCACATCGTGTCGAATTTCTTTCTCTTTCTCAGCAGCAAATTCCCAATCTATATGATTCTTATGCTCTTTCATTTCTGCAATCATAA
Source organism: uncultured Planctomycetia bacterium (assembly GCA_964480395.1). Classification (GTDB taxonomy): domain Bacteria; phylum Planctomycetota; class UBA8742; order SKZP01; family CAYZQB01; genus CAYZQB01. The sequence goes on along the minus strand of CAYZQB010000055.1, from coordinate 12,446 downwards.
CGGGCTTGATGACAGACAAACCTGCGTTCATCTCAGCTTCCGCAAGTGCAATCCAGAGTTCACGCCAGGTTAATATGCGCTTTTCCTCCGAAAACAGATACTGCATCTGTTCACTTGCATATCGCCGACTCAACGGCGAAACATATTTCCGTCTCTCATTCGATTTCTCATCCATCTCATACCCCGTAAAACATCAAAATCAAAGTATAACTTGTGATTGCAGCAAATAAAATTTTTTATTCACTTAACAGCGTAAATGTATATCTCACAATGGAAAAAAAAGAAATTAATCGTAATTTCATTTGTTAATATGTTTTCAATCCCATGCAAAAGAAATGGCGAATTAATGGATACTCAAGAATCCACCAACAGCAGATACATCAGGGACATCGTGTTAATGGTGGTTAGCACGGGGTGGCGTGTTGCTTTTATCATCGGCTTCAATGTCCTGTTCAATCTGCACCTGCTGAAACTCGGTTTTGCAGAGGATAAAATCGGTTTCATCATCGCTTCAGCATCAATAATCATAGCAATTGTCATAATTCCGCTTGGTTTCTATGCTGACAGACTTTTCCAACGTAATCACAAATCACGTAAGTATCTCGTCATAATTGGCACAACAATCCTGAGTATTGGCATGCTCATCATGCCCTGGATGCGGAGTTTCAGCTTAATCGTGATTTTTAACGGTATCACGGGTTTTGGACGAGCAATAATGCTTGTTGCGTCGGGACCGTTGATTCAGCAGTATGCCGACCATCATAAACGCATACGCAAGATAGTGTTTCAACTGATGTGGATTGGAATTTATGTTGGTTCAATCGCCGGTGGACTCATCGGCGGGAATCTGCCATCGTGGCTTGAGCCGATATTCGGCGACGATGCACTCGCAAAAGCGACGCAGATTCTTGGTGCTGTAATTTTCATCGGTATAATACCTTTGTATTTCATACGCACACCGAAGTCCGACCCTATCGAACCCGTAAAACAGAAGCTTACGAAGATAATTCCGATAGTCTCCGGCGCACAATTCCTGCTGATTCTTCCCATGGCAATCGTAAGCTCATTTGCGAACCTGTATTTCGTCGAAAATAAAGGACTTTCAAAGGAAAATTTCGGGCTAATCGTGAGTTTGATACCGATTTTGGGGCTTCTAATAACTTTTCTCAATATTTATCTTACGCAGAAAATAATGCGCTGGTCAAATGCAATGCTTTTTGCGATGCTTGCTTTCCCGATGATAATTATTCTAAATCTTGACGGGATAATCATTCCGGCAATCGGATTCGCCTTTGCACAAAGTTTTTTGGAAGCTGGTTTTCCGTTGCTGACGGGGATAATGATGAGCAACGCCCATCCGTCAAATCGCTCTACAATCCGCAGTTTCGGGATGTTCAGCGGTCATCTTGCACGTTCAATTGGAACAATAATCGGCGGTTTGATAATTTTCCACTTGAGCTGGCTTTATCTTTACTTATTCGCAGCATTTTTTACATTAGTTGCGGTATTTTATAATATTTTTGTTTTAAGAAGGATAGAGCTTGATACAAAAGTTTATAATAAACGTGAAAGTAAGACACAGTTCATCAGCAATATCGGCTCTTCAAGGCATGAAGCAGTAACGTTAAAATAATGTTTATACATATAGGTGATTTATGAGGATTTCATTACTGATTTTGTTGTTTGCATCATTTTTCATTAATATCTTCGATTCTGTGAGTTTGTCGGAAGAAAAGACGAGATTTGATCCAATTTCTCAAGCGGAGCTAGATGAACATTTAAGAGATTCAATTAATCGCAAAAACGGAGAGTATTTGGAGAAATACGAAATTCAGCTTGATCCGTTTGACAACAAATCGATCTATAAAATTCACAAAGCTGATGAGGATTACCTGCATCTTGGAAAATCAAAGAAGGTAGTATCCGTAAAATGGTCGAAAATAAAGCCCTGGGTGATGTGCGAGCTATACTGGCTTATAAATTCTCGTCAACCTGGTGATTACTGGGCAATGGCGGATTATGCATATGATAATCAGCTTGAGATTCAGGCAAGTGAGTTTCTGGGTGAGCTTCATCGCAAATGGAAAACGCTGCGCAAAAAGATTGAACGATATATGGCGAAGAAACTTGGCGAAGAGGTGCCTGAGGAAGGATATAAATGGCTTGACCTCAGACCGAAGCGCTGCAGATTGGTTACACCGACTCAAATGAAAGCAATTGAAAATGCTGAAGAAATTCAGAAAAAATTGAAAAGCTTCGAAAAGTCAATCATTTCCTTTGCAAAATCAAGACCGGGGGAAAAAAGGGATGCAACGTTTGAGTCGTTGAAAAAGATAATTTTGGGGCTTCACAAGCTTAATGCAGATGAGGAAAGATTTGACATGCTCAGAATACTCATCGAAGGATTGAAAGAATCTGTTAAACGGTCGAAAGAAATAAAGGATAATAAAGCGACAGAGCTAAGGGATCAGTTGGCGGTTGCGCGTGTAGAAGCTTTAAAACGTATTTTTGACACCGAGAAATATCCAGATGATGAAAAAAAAGCACCAGAAGGTGGCGGTCAAAGTTGGGTCAGCGAATCGGTGAGCGATGTTAAATCAATCTGGGTAAATGAGGAATTAGGTAGGCTTGAGACCCAATTGAACAAACTGACAAAAAGATACATAACATTGTTTCATCTTATCGACAAAACCCAAAAATATTGCACAGAGGCAGAATTTAAATTACTGATTAACCAAATAACAATGGAAAAAATTGGTGCAGCTTTATTCGACGACGTTTATGATTCGGAAGAAACTTCAGAACAAAAGGAACAACGGCTTTTGAATGAGATTAATTATTATCGGAATATGCTTGGACTAAATTTACTTAAGCTTGAAACAAAGCTCCGGAGTATTGCGGACGGTCATGCAGCACATATGCAAAGGGTCGGGGTTGCTGCGTCAAGAATCCAGGGTCATCCATTTGGTGAGACTTTCCCCGAGCGTCTTGAAAAAGCGAAATATAAAACAGAAAATGTTCGAGAGATTATCAGCGATAAAGAGGATGTGAAAAATATTCTCAATGACTTTCAAACCGACCCGAAAAAGCATCGAAACATTCTGATGCCAGAATTTCAAAATATCGGTGTAGGTATTGAAGGTAAGTATTGCTGTGTGATAGTTGCGGGGAAATAAAGTTAAAACCAGAATTATCTAAGTACATTAATTGTTGTAAACATGGTAACAGTATATATAACTCATGTTTTCCTTTGAGGGAATTGCGATGTTTTTGTGGGAAATTGAGAAGAAAAGTGAGAATTTAGATAAGGATTTCGACGCATTGCGGAGGTCTCTTTGACTTAGATAGATTGCGCAGAGAAGAATCTGAGATTGAAAAGCACATGAATGCTGCAGGTTTTTGGGATGATCAGAATAAAGCAAACGCTGAGATTAGCAAACTCAAGGGACTCAGGAGTGTTTTAAAAGCATATGATGATTTGAACAAGATTGTATCGAACTTGAAGGTTGCAATTGAATTTGCATCTGAAGATGAAACAGACGATGAAATGCTGCAAGAAGCAGAGGAAATGCTCATGTCAGCACAAAAACAGTTCACAGATTTTGAATTATTGACGCTTTTCAATGATGAGCATGACCATAACAATGCATTTTTGATTATCCAGGCTGGTTCAGGCGGCACGGAAGCGCAGGATTGGGCTGAGATGCTTATGCGGATGTTTCTTCTGTACATTGAGAGAAAAGGATTCAAAAACGAGATTATTGATGTGCAGAAAAACGATGAAGCCGGCATAAAATATGCGCAAATTCTGGTAAAAGGTGATTTAGCATTCGGTTTGCTGAAAGGTGAGCGAGGGGTGCATCGGCTTGTGCGGGTTTCACCTTTTGATGCCAACTCCAGAAGGCACACGTCATTTGCTTCGGTTGACGTTCTGCCTGAAATAAATGACGACATCGATATAAAAATAGATCCGTCGGACCTGCGAATTGACACTTTTTGTTCATCGGGGAAAGGCGGTCAACATGTGAATAGAACGGAATCAGCAGTGCGAATAACATATTTACCGACAAACGTGGTTGTGAGTTGTCAGAATGAACGGTCTCAGCATCATAACAAGGATACAGCGATGAAGATGCTTAAGGCGAAGCTTTATCAGATTGAAAAAACGAAAAAAGAAGTAGCAGCAACCAAGCTTTACAACGAAAAAGGTGAAATTTCGTGGGGTAATCAGATACGCAGTTATGTGCTTGATGACTCGCGGGTGAAAGATCATCGCACAAACGTGGAAAGTCATAATCCGACGAGTATTCTCAACGGTGATATTGACATTTTTGTTGAAAATTATCATCGCTGGCGAAAATCACTTGAGAAAGCATAGAAAAAAGGAAATCTTTTTTCGGAGTTTCCGCGAAAAAAACCACTAAGAAAACGGAGTTTTCAAAAGTTTTTGAAAAAAAACACTTTTGTTTTTGAGCGAAAAAGACTGCTTTGAAACTGATTAGAGTCTCCTTTTAAGATTTTTTTTCCACGAAATTACACAAAGAAACACTAAGGATTAAAAAAGAAGAAGAAATTTATAATGTTCTTAATTTATTCGTGAATCTTAGTGTCCCTTAATATTAATAAAAAAAGACATTTTCCAAATAAACAACAAACACATAAATGCAATAGAATCTTTCGAAGGAAATTTAGATAAAAAAAACTGCAAAAGATAAAAAATTACATGTTAACATGTCAACATCTACAATAGGGCAAATAACTCTTGAGTC
>CAYZQB010000055.1:0-7577 GCA_964480395.1 uncultured Planctomycetia bacterium | reverse complement strand
AAAAATTACATGTTAACATGTCAACATCTACAATAGGGCAAATAACTCTTGAGTCCTATTGCCAACGCTGATGAGCAAAAGTAGGCTTGCCTACTGTGTGTTTATTCACATATTGAGGAGAAATGCAATGCTGACTCGCAACCTTACAGTAGTTGAGAAAATCAAAGCAATCTTTGAGCATGCTGTCGCTGACAACCGTAAAGTGCTTTTTGAATACGAAGTCTACGAAATATTGAAAGCACTTGAGATTGAGACGCCTGAGTGCGTTATCTGCAAGCAAATGCCAGAAAATCTTCAGATTAATAGTGATAAACTTGTTGCAAAACTAATTTCCCGTGAATGTTTTCATAAAAGCGACATTGGTGGGATTGTATTTCCACAGAATAATCCTGATGAAATTAGAAAAGCATTTACAGACATAAAAAATGCTGCTGAAAACGCAGGAGTTGCTTTCGAAGGCGTTTTATTTACAGAGCGTGTAAAATTCAAGTCTGATCTCGGTCGCGAGCTGCTGATATCGTTCAAGCTTGACGAAGCGTTCGGACCGGTTTTGGCACTGGGCTTCGGCGGAATCTGGACAGAATTTTACGGGAAGAATTTTAAACCGGGCAAAGCACTTGTACTTCGACCAACATGCATTTTCGATGGTGACGATGCAGATAATCAGCTTGAACACATGCTCGATAGTTTCGTATTAACAAAAGTTCTTGAAGGCAAAGACAGAATCAAGAAGAAAATCATCGAACGTTCGGATATCAAGGATTTTCTAAAGAAGCTGATTTCACTCGCAGAATTTTTTGCTCCGACAAATCCCGAACTCAATGTTGGACAGGATTATGTCTTTGAAGAATTTGAGCTTAATCCAGTAATAATCTCCGATGCTGGAAAACTCTGCCCTGCTGACGCGCTGGTGAGATTTCGCGAAAAAGAAGAAATTAATCCCGACAAACCGCTGCATAAACTCGAAAAACTCTTCGACCCGCAAAGCGTGCTTGTTGTCGGTGTTTCATCTAAAGGCGGTAATCCCGGATATATTATTTTGAATAATCTCATTGAAAGCGGCGCACCAAGGGAAAAACTCTGGGTGCTTCATCCGAAAAAATCTGAAATTCTCGGTGTAAAATGCGTAAAAACTGTTGATGAACTGCCCGAAGGCATTGATATCGCAATACTCACAATTCCCGCAAGTGAGCAAACTGTAGATATAATCGAAGCTTTGGTAACAAAAGATAAAGTGCATAATCTTGTTATTATTACCGGAGGTTTTGGCGAGGTGAAAGCAGGTTCAGATTTGCAGAGCCGGCTTGAACAGATTATCAGAAACTCACGAAGCAAACCGGACAAGGGTGTACTCGTAAACGGACCAAACTGCCTTGGAATTATCTCGAAACCCGGAAACTATGACACTTTTTTCCTGCCGACATACTTGTTTCCTCAGGGCGAGAACCAAAAGCAGACGCTGGCATCGATAAGTCAGTCAGGCGCATTCCTGGCATTTCAGAAATCCAAGATTCAGAACAGGATTATTCCGCGTTACAGCATTTCATTCGGCAACCAGATTGATATCACGGTGTCAGATTATCTCGAATATTTGGGTAAAGATGATGAAGTTGACCTTTACAGCGTTGTAATTGAAGGGTTCAGAAAGTATGACGGTCGGAAATTCGCAAGGGTTTGCATTGAATTGAGCAAAAAAGGCAAACAGATTCTCGTTTGGAAATCTGCTCGAACGGATGTCGGGGCAAAAGCTGCGCAAAGTCACACCGCTGCGATTGCCGGCAACTACGAACTTTTCAGGCAGACTGTTGATGCACTTGGGATTTTCGAGCCAAAAACGCTTGAAGATTTTGACGACCTGCTTTATATGTTCATTCTTCTCGCTGATAGAAAAGTAAACGGTTTCAACGTCGGAATGGCGAGTAATGCCGGTTTCGAAGCAACTGTTGCAAGTGATTTTCTGGGCAATCTGAAGCTTGCGAATTTTACTCTTGAAACACAAAGCAGAATCAGAGAAGCATTACCCGGTAAGTTTGTCGATGTGCATAATCCGATTGATACAACTCCACTATGCGAAACAGCAGGATTTTCGAAAATCGTTCAAGCTGTTGCATCTGATCCCAATGTTGATGTTATTGTTGCAAGTCCGACACCGCCAACATCCTACTTAAATACTTTACCAGCGGGAGAAGGTCATGTTGAAGATATTAGTCGAGAAGATTCAATGCCCAAGGAAATAATCAAGATTTTCAGGTCATCGAACAAACCGTTTGTTGCTGTGGTAGAAGGCGGTTATTTATACGATCCGTACAGGAAAATGATGGAAGATGCAGGAATTCCGGTTTTCAAGCACATTGACCAAGCACTGACATCGCTAAACACATTTGTAACTCAAAAATTTCGAAAGTGAAAAATAAAAGAGGGAAGTAGAGTATCAAATCTTTCAAATGCTATTAATTTGTTGTAAAATCTAAAGATATTTGGTTTTGTTATGTTATAATGACAAGGAACCGTGTTTTTTAACAATTAACTAATATTGTATGGGATTAAATTTCATTAATAATTTGTTCAATTGTAAGTTCATGGTATAAAAGAAGTTATAACGTTTTATAATAATTTGAACAAACAAGTTTAATTTTTGAATTAAATTTAACGATATAATAGTTAAACATTATGTATATGGATAAATAAAACTGCTTTTTCTCACACATTGAATGTAGGACTCAGAAGTTATTTGACCTATTGACAATGATGTAACCATTAACCAGCAATGCTGGGTAGATAAATTTAAAGAAGGGGGAAATACCCGATGACACAAAATGATTCACTTGCTTACTGGGGACTATCAATGTTTCCTTTTGATGATTCAAGGAATCCGCAGTTTTTCTTTCCCGGCAGCAAGCACAAAGAAGCTCTTACACGAATGATATATTTAGTTAAGCAAGGCAATGTGCATTTAGGTCTGTTCACGGGTGAGATTGGTGCAGGTAAGACTATCACTTCGATGGTGCTGCAACAGCAAATCGCTTCACCTGATAGAACGGTATTGTATCTGCCGAATGCATATGCAGAATTCAAGCATCTTATGGCGGAAATGATTGACCAGCTTTCGGAAGGTACTGTTGCCTTTGACACTTTTGACGAATACATTCTCACGAAAGCGTTTGAACAAGTATTCATTAATAAGATTGTCAAAACCAAAAAATCCCTTGTTGTGATGCTTGATGAAGCACAGTCATATTCTCATGATTCATTGTTGAGAATCAAAAATCTGACAAACCTCGGAGATATCGAAGAATATTCGATGACGTTTATTTTAATAGGTCAACCGGAGCTTCGGAAATTTGTGAAATCTGATAATTCAATAAATCAACGCATTGCTCTTAGATATCATCTTGAATACTTGGATGAGGATGAGATTTTCGATTATATCAAGCACAGACTAAGAATTGCAGGTCATCCGACGGGTGAAGTGTTTAATGCAGACGTGCTGAGTCTCTGCATGGAAGCAACAATGGGAATACCACGTGAAATCAACCGTTTCTGCAGGTTGGCTCTTGATAATGCAAGGGCAAAACAGCTTGATTTCGTGGATCGCGACTCGCTTGAAGAAGTCATCTATGACCAGCGGGTTCAAGAAGGATTTTAAAATTCAGCACAAAATGATGATAATATTTAAAACCGGATGAAATATTCCGGTTTTTTTATTTGAATTCAATCATTCTTGTGGTGTTGTTTGCCGATGCTGTATTGGTTGAAGCTCCTCCAATGTTAAAAACCTTTTTACCCACAGCAACGGCACTATTACCGTAAATTTTATCAGGAAAGACACCGCAGTCCTCTACTGTAAATGTATTGAGATTGTATCGTTGCACGTGATTCCTTGCACCAGTGGTACTGGATTCTATTCCACCGATGCAAAAAACATAATTATCCAAAAGTGCAACAGCATGACCGGTAACTTTATGATTTAGCTTTGTTTTGAGTGTGAGTGAATCAGCTGATGCATCGAATTCATAAACTGTGTCAAACGCTTCGTACTGGTCGATATAGCTTCCCCCGAACGTGTAATACTTATTATTATAATAAACCGCTTTATGCAAGAATCTGCCTTGATTTCCAGCAGCAGCAGCAGTTTTGCCTGTTGATGTATTTGTCGAAAGATTGAACATTTCGATTGACCCATTTTGCCAAGAACCCATAACAAAAATTTCTGTTCCATTTGATGCAGCAGCACACATGTATCTTTCACGCAATAACGAGCCTATGTTTGTCAAGCTTGGTACAGAAGGATTAAACTCGTAAACACTTCTATACCCGTTGGTACCATTGCTTCCGCCAATGATATAGATTTTGCTGCCGACAGTTACCGCTGAATGCCAAAGTGATTTTCCCGGCAATGTAACGGATGATGTACTCCAAGAGTTGTTTGAGATGTCGTAATCATAAATTGTATATTTTACGTCCCCTGCATCGTCTAAACCGCCGAATACATAAATGTGTTCGTCGTACGCTGCTGCTGCACTCCAAAATCTCTTAGCCGGTAAATTCGCCATTGACTCCCATAATCTACAAGCCCAATGAATTTGATTGAGTGAAGACGTTTTCATTGGTGAGCCGTTTAATTCGAAAGACACTTCCAAATCAATAGTTACTGGTTCTGTAGTTGTTGCTTTCGTAGGAGTCTGACTAACAGATACGTTGTAAACAAAGGTTTCTGTTTTATTACCTCCAACTTGAGTTGGATTATTCAATGCTGCAATTGCTTGATATTGTGCATCTACATTGCCGGTTGGTCCTGCACCATGAGTAAAACTGAATGTGGCATTTGAAAAAGTGATTGAAGAAGTACCGTGATTTTTTAAATCGAATTCAACTGTAACCGTTTTATACGCGAATACTTCTTGTGGACCTGTAAAATTCTCGATTTCTGCTGGTGAAATCGAAAGCTTATAAGTCTTTGTATCCTTGTTTTCCGCATATGTTGTGCATGTGGCAGTGATGTCAAAAGAGAAATTTTGACCGATTGCGTTTGAAGGTGGAACTCCGCTTAGTTTGCCGGTAGTGGGGTTAAGAGTAAGCCAGTTTGGTAGATTTGAACCTGCAGAAAAAGTATATGTGCCTGAACCACCGGAGACAACGAAGTCGAAATCGTATGTTGCCGGTCCGGGCATACCAATCGGTAAATCAACGAGTGACACAAGTGTAACTTTCGACCAGATTTTCAATGCGAAATTGACGATTGCATATTTTCCAGCAGCATCTCTGGCAGTAATATCAAATGTGTAATCACCATCAGTTCCTGTTGCTGCTTTTCCATCAATTAATCCTGTTGTATCGAAATTCAATCCACCAGGTTTATTCGGGTTGAAATTATCGAATGACCAGGTTATCGGATCGATTCCCCTTTCCGATTCTAACTTAAATGGTGTTGTGTTTGAAGTAGGATAAATTATAGATACAATTGCATCAGGTAATGGTGAAGCGGTTGAAATTTTCATTTTCATTTTGCTTCCACCGGTGCACGAAAATGCAATCAAAGCGAAAAGTACAGAAATAAGTGCAAGTTTTGTATTGATTTTCTTCAATTTTACCTCAATTGTTGCTCTTTTAATGTAGGTGAATTGTAGGAATTTTGTTCATTTTACTCTCGGTAACGATCTTCCCATAATTATACTAACTTTCTGAATATATGAATAGCAATTGTTAGTGAATGAATTTTGATATTTCGCATGAACTTATGAACGAATTTGTTGTCAGAATTGTTTAATATCTTATCATTCACAGAAAAGTACAGGATATATAATGAACATACTGAAAAATAGAATTGCTGAGAAACTAAACGAGATAGTGGAACTCGAGACTGAGCAAATCCTCAAACTTATTGAGATTCCGCCTAACCCGGATATGGGTGACATCGCCTTCCCGTGTTTCAAGCTTTCCAAGATTATGCGCAAAAATCCTGCGGAAATCGCTCAGGAACTTGCACAAAAGCTTTCAGGAGAGGATTTTGATAAGGTCGAAGCTAAAGGTCCTTACGTAAACTTCTTTTTCAGCATACGTTTGCTTGCAAAGCTGGCATTCCAAAATATCGCAGACCTCATGAAGAATGATTTCAAAGTAGATATATTTAATGGGAAAACTGTAACAATTGATTATTCCAGTCCGAATATTGCAAAGGAATTCAGCATCGGGCATCTGCGAGCAACATCACTTGGGCATTCCATCGCGCTTTTGATGAAACTGGCGAACGCAAATGTTGTCAGCATCAATCATCTTGGTGACTGGGGGACGCAGTTTGGCGTTCTGGTGTATGCATATCAACAGGAAGGCAACGAAGCTGAACTTAAAGATGAGCCAATTCTCGCTTTGCAGACACTTTACCGAAAATATTCGTTGCGAATGAAGGCAGAGAAGGCAAGGATGCGTTCACGCGATGAAAATGTTGAATGGAACGTGAAACGTGCCCTTGACATTGACGAAGGTGCAGGAAGCGATGAAATTCTTGCTGAGAAGCTAGCACAGGACGAATATCTAGCGAATCCGCAAACTGCTGATGCTCCCGAATCGGTAACGGAGATGGCACGTAAAACTTTTTCGAAACTTGAACATGGCGATGATGAAATACGGGCGATTTGGCAGAAGTTTCGCGAGCTCAGCATAAATCGGCTCAAGGAAATTTACGCTGAGATGAATATTGAATTTGACCATTATCATGGTGAAGCATTTTACGAGGACAAGATGCCAGCGATGCTTGAATTAATTCGCAGAAAAAACGTAATGAAGTATGACGAAGGTGCACAAATTATCGAGCTTGGAGAGAAAAAAACGCCTGCAATCATCATTAAAACAAATGGCGGAACAACTTATGTAACTCGGGACATCACCGCTGCGAAGTTTCGCAAGGATTCTTTCGGATTTTACAAGAATTTGTATGTTGTGGATGCGAGGCAGACTCAGCATTTCCAGCAGATGAAAGATGTGCTGAGGAAACTGGGTTTTGATTGGGCAGATGATTGTGTGCATATTCCGTTCGGCGCGGTGAAAGTTGCTGGTAAAATCATGAAAAACCGTGAGGGGAACGTGATTCTGCTAAGCGATTTCCTGAAAATCAACGCGGAGCAGGCACAGGCAATTATTGACGAACGCTCTCCAGACAACATCGAGGATACAACGCTTCTTGCCAAGCAAATCGGTATGGGTGCAATAATTTTCGAGATGCTTCGGGTGAATCGGACGCAGGAAGTGGATTATCGCAGCGAGGATGCTGTGAAGTTCGAGGGCAACACAGGTCCGCGCGTGCAGATGATTAATGCGCGTATGAATTCGGTTATCCGCAATTTTGGTGCTGAGATTCCTGCAGACTTTGACATGACTGTGTTTGATTCGTTTGAGGAAAAGCAGATTTTCAAGCTGATGCTGGCGTTTGAGGACAGAATTAGTTCGGCGGTTGAGCTGTTCGAACCGGCAATTATCGCCCATTACCTGCTTGATATTGCGGATTGGTTCAATCGGCTCTGGAAGGCGCGGAAATTCATCACCGACGACGAGAAATGTACATCCGCGCGTATGAATCTTGT
>CAYZQB010000054.1:0-17212 GCA_964480395.1 uncultured Planctomycetia bacterium | reverse complement strand
AAGATAAATTCCGACCGAAAATCCTGGACATGCATAAGGTTTTGTGTTTCTCAATTGATATTGAACAGTAATTTTCTCGTCTGGCTTGGCTTCAAGAATTCCGGTTGCAGGTTCGATTACATTGGCAGTAATCATTTCTATGTCAGGATATTCGTCAATCGTCGGTGCAACTATTGTAATTAATCGAAGTGGTATGTTTGTATTCGGATAATTATTCAATTCATCAATTTCAGGCACTCGATTCTTATAATCGGCAATAACTCCAATTTTGTAAGAACCTGCGGGAAGGTTGAAGGGTATTTGAAGTATATAACTTGCTCCCTGATTTGCCGATTGGTTTGGTGCAAGACCTCCTGCAATTGCTCTTCCCGGGAAAATAAATCTGTCGTTTAGCGTAATTCTATCATTTGTTGACGAAGTAACGAAAACGCCAACATAAAACTCTGATGCGGTTGTATTGCCGTTATTTTTTACTTCCCAACTGACATTAATATTGCTCCCTTGGTAAACGGTCGTTGGATTGATATTGAAGCTCTTAAGCTCGATGTCAGCGGCATCAGTGTCATCCGAAATAACACCAAGCATATTTAACGATGAACCTGTGTTATTATTTTCATTTACTTCTACAATCTTGTTTTCACCATCAACCTCAGCGAGAACGAAATAAACGCCAGTTCTAGTCGATTCTGGGATTGTAAGATTGACAGTTTTCCTTACGTAATAGCCTGATGACACTGTGGGAAAATTGACATCATAAACTGGTGTTGTTCCAGAACTAACCTCTAAGCAAATATCAGAACTTGTTTCCAATTCTTCGTTATAACTCAGATATACTCGAACTTTGCTGCTTGGTGCATAGTATTTACCGACATTGGCGATTGTAATGTAAAGCTGAACTTCAGTATCGATAGCCGCACTATAATCAAGAAAGTTAATCTCTTTGATTATCAGGTCAGATTCAGTACCATCACCATTTTCACCGCCAGAGGACGTGCAACCTGCTATTAGAAAGCATAAAGTAACAAATAGTGTGATTTTTCTCATAATTGTTTTATCCTGTATTATTGATAATCTCATTAAGAGTAGTTTATTTTAACCTGTTTAACAAAATTTTGTTTGCTGAGAAAGCTCTCTCGAAGTATCAAAATTGTCTTTTTCGTATGAATTTATAAAAAATTGCGAGACTTCCCAAAGATTCTTTGTGTTTTCAATGCTTTTGCAATAACTGAAGATTAAGGATTATATATGACTGACGATGGAGTGAAATTTTTTGCTGATTATTCCCGTGACGAAATCGAAGAAATACTCAAGAATGAGGGTGAGAAGAGTTTTCGTGTAAATCAGCTTGAAAGCAATTATTTCGGTCAATTAAAGATTGATTACAACCAAATGTCCGATATATCAAAGGATTTACGCGAGAAATTGTTTGCGATTCTGCCCTTAACACCATTGATTTTAGAAAAAACGCAATATGACAAAAAAACACGTACATCTAAATTCTTATTCAAGCTTTATGACGGCAATCTCATTGAAACCGTTCTAATGCGGACACGATATAGAAATACTGTCTGCATTTCGACTCAGATAGGCTGTCCAATCGGGTGTAAATTTTGCGCATCGGGAATGGATGGATTAGTCAGAAACCTTCTTGCATCGGAAATTTTCGCTCAGGTTCATTATGTTAAGCATATTTTGCAGGAAGATGAATCCGCAAACCTGACAAATATTGTGATAATGGGAATCGGCGAGCCATTTACAAATTTTGATGAGACGATGAAAGCGTTAGAGCGAATTTCACATCCCACATGGGGTTTGAATATTTCACCACGCAGAATAACATTATCAACAGTGGGAATAATACCCAAAATCGAAAAACTTGCTGAGTTGGAAAAACACATCAAACTCGCAATATCCCTTCATTCTGCCGACGATCTCACACGAAGAAAGATAATTCCCGGGGTACGTTATAAAATTCAGGAAATTATTAATGCAGCTCACAAATATTATCTTTTGACAAAGAAAATCGTTACGATTGAGTATTTGATGATTCAGAATTTGAATTCAACGCAGGGGGATGCAGCGAAACTCGCCAAACTACTGTTGCCGTTTAATTTTAAGGTAAATCTTATACCATATAATGAGGTGCCGGGACTGCTGTATAAACGTCCGTCGAAGGAAATTGTGTTAAAATTCCAGAAAGTGCTTCAGAATAAAAATCTCAACACGCATATTCGCGACAGTTTAGGTCGAGAGATCGATGCTGCTTGCGGACAATTGCGAATCACCAAAATCGACGAGAACACCAACACCGCCAAAGATTGATGATTTTTTCGTAGTTTATTCTTTATATTTCTTTGTATTCCTCGTGTTTCTTGTTGTTAACTGAGTTTTCTATTGCATGTAACATTAATTCTTCGACATCTTTGGTGGGTCAGGTATCTTGCCTGACATTCAGCATCAATATTAAAGGCAGGGATGCCTGTTCCACCATTCATTGAAACTTTTGTTACACTGCCCTAGTGTGAGATTGATTCATCAATATTTTTTGCTTTGCTCTTCGGTACCCATTTGTAACGTGTTCTAAGGAGTTTTTCGATATAGAACGGGTCATCGAGTGCAGCAAGTTCTTTTTCGAATTCTTTTGCTTTTTTAACAATTATCTCACTTTCAGCATTAGATTTTTTGTTCATTGCTTCAAGTTTTTCAAGTTTTTGCACCGCTGGATAGTAATAAAATCCCAATATCGTTGAAACTAAAAAGGCAATTATAAGCCAGAACGCCAATATTCCGAATTCTTTTCTCATTATATTTCTCCTTCATCTCTATAATCGAATAATTCGTCAAAATCTTTATTTTTCATCCGACTTCTGAGCAAAATACCTGTATTATCGTTATGAATTAAGCACTTTATGTTAGAATTGCATGACATATTGAAATAATCGAGAGTTTTTTTGAGAAGCCCTATGTTTTATTTAAAGGCTGAATCCGGTCCCGATGCAGGTTTAATATGTGAGTTAAAAAATGATACTGCATTGGTTATCGGACGTAGCGAGGAAGCTGATTTACGTATTCTTGATGAACGCGCATCTCGTATGCATTGCAGGTTGAATCTCAATAAAAACAAGGTTGAAGTGAAAGATTTGGGCTCAAGAAACGGAACTTTTCACAACAATAAGAAAATTAAAGAAGTTATGTTGAAAACAGGAGACAGATTCCAAACAGGTAATACTGTTTTTCAAATTTCCGAGAATTCCGAAATCATAGGCGAAACTGTAATCTCAGATTTCAAGCCGTTCAAAGTTGAAAAAGAAGTCAATGTTACAAGGATTCATGAGATTACGCAGACCATGTTTCATGGCAAACTTGCAAATCAATTGTTCCGGCTGCAAAGCGCACTGCAACTCGCTAACAATCTTGATGATTTTCTCAATTTCGGTTTTTCGTTTATTAGTCGCAATTTTACTTTTGATCTTGCGGTTTTGATTATAAACGACGAAACATCGAACCCCAAAATATTGAGAATATTCCCTGAATATATTTCCAATTTTGAAATTTCAAACGAGATATGGAAAAAATGCATCAAAAACGGAGAAGCACTTCTTTTAACAGCAGAAACTGAGAAGAAAATCATCAAACGCGATGTAAACTGTGCGGTTTGTGTGCCTTTGAGAGTTGATAACAATAATATTGGTGCATTGTATTTCGAACGGAATGAAGGATATTACAAAAAAAATGAATTCAATTTTGCACTAAACTGTGCTGAGGTTTTCTCACCAATACTTTACCGCCTTATTGAGCTTGAAGAGCTAAAAAAATCGAACAAAAATAAGAGATTTAATGTCGAGATTATTGGTAATTCGGAGGTTTTTAACAAAAATCTCGAATTGATTGAAAAAGTCGCTCCAACAGATGTTCCTGTTTTGATTATGGGTGCAACCGGCACAGGCAAGGAGCTTTTCGCAAAAGCGGTCTATAATTTATCCTCGTGTTCGGGTGATTTTGTCGCTCTTAATTGTGCAGCAATTCCCAAGGATATGCTTGAAGCGGAGCTTTTCGGGTTCGAAGAAGGTGCATTTACCGGCGCATCAAAAGCACGCAAGGGAAAAATTGAACTAGCGAATAACGGTGTACTTTTTCTCGACGAAATCAGTGAAATGCCGTATGATTTGCAGGCAATTCTTCTTAGAGTGCTTCAAGAACATGCATTCTATCCGCTAGGAGCGGAGAAACCAAGATATTCCAGTTTCAGACTTATTTCCGCTACAAACCGCGATCTAAACAAGCTAGTTTCTGAAGGTAAATTCCGAGAAGACCTACTTTTCAGGATTCGAGTATTCACATTTGAATTACCGCCATTGCATGCAAGGAAATCGGATATATTTGAATTGGCGCAATATTTCTGCGTGAAAATCAGCAGACGTTTAGGTAAAAACATTTTATGTTGTTCGGATAAGGTTTTAGATGCATTTGACAAGTATAATTGGCCCGGAAATGTTCGTGAGCTTGCAAATGTTATTGAACGGGCGATTGTGCTTGCTGAGGGAGACAAAATCGAGATTGCAGATTTACCACGCGAAATTGCTGAAACAAAATCGACAAATAATGCGAATTGTGTTTCATTTTTTAATACTGACACCGAAGCGATAACACTCGAAGAAGCGGAAAGACGTGCAATAATTCGTGCACTGAAAGTAACCGGTGGGAAAAAAGGTGAAACAGCGAAATTACTTGGCTGCAGCTGGCCTACTTTGAACAAAAAAATAAAAGAACTTAATATTGATGTAAATGTTGAAAGTGCTGAATGACAGATTAATGCAGATTTTGGCTGACAATTAAAGTATAATATGTTTACAAATTAATACGTGGGAGGGAACATGCCAATATTTAGAATCGGAAATTTTGATGATTTTTCAGCAACTTTTGCGGATATTGAACCACCAATGGTTGCAAAGTTCGTTTCTGAAAATGCAGAACAACCAAATGTGCCGAAAAAACAAAGTCCCACTGAAATGTTCAGGCAGATTAGTGCGGTTATGGAAGCCAATAAAAATATCAAACAGAATCCCATTTTTTTCGAAAAATCAGTTGGTAAACGTGGTATTGCACTAAAATCGTTGAAATTACTCAAAGGATTCGAAGGTTTCATCGAGAACGCCTACAATGCGAGCAATGAGCTCTATCTACTGTCGTGGGGATGGGATTTCAGCGGTGAACCTCCGTATTATTATCCCGAAGTCCAGGAGCATTACGATAAAAGTATCATTCAGATGGCTGCAGGTGATACTCGGGAATTTCTCGGTTCTGGTCTAGTCCTATTCCCATCACGTCAAATTACCGCTGGTATCGCTTTGCGCATTATGATATGGGAATCCGATCAGGGTGTCAGAAATTTCGGTTACACGATGAAAAAAGTGTCGAATGCGATACAAGAAAGCAATTTAAACAAGATTCTTTCAAGTATCGGCACAATTCCACAACCGACGATTAACCTCATTAATACGATTAAAAATGCTTCATTCGAGCTTGCTGATATTATTGGTGATTTGCTTGAGAAAAACGCTGACGATTATGTCGATTTGTTTGAGGGATATTATCCAGCATCAGTTGACTGGACAGAGGGTGAAGAATCTTACACCGGATATGCAAGTGAGATCACCCTAAACCGTATGAAATAAGCTCTTTTTTATGATTATTGCCACAGAGAACATGAGAAAATGGTGGGTTAGGCATCTTGCCTGACATTTACAGGAATAATTAAGATTTTTTGCCACTAAGACCACGAAGTTTCACCAAGTTTTTCTTTTTATTATTCTCTATAAAACCATAAAATTCGGTGAAATATGCAAGGTGCGAAAAGAAAATGCATGTTCACATGCCCTGCAGTTATTCTCTTAAGAAGCTTCGAGCGATAACTATCCGCAGGATTTCCGACGTACCTTCATAAATCCTTGTAACTCTGGCATCACGGTAAAATCTTTCAACTGGAAAATCTTCTGTGTACCCGACACCACCGAGAATCTGAATCGCTTCGTCGGTAACAAAAGCAGCAGCTTCGGTTGCTAAAACTTTTGAAATCGATGCTTCTCTGGTGCAATTTAAACCCTGATCACGCAGCCATGCTGCTTTTCTGACCATCAATCTTGCAGACTCAAGTTTAATTGCCATATCAGCAATTTTGAATTGAATCGCTTGTAATTTCCTTAATTTCGTATTGAATACTTCTCTTTCCTTTGAGTATTTCAATGCAACATCAAAGGCTGCTTGACCGATGCCCAATGCTTGTGAAGCAATGCCGATTCTTCCGCCATCAAGAGCTTCCATCGCAATCTTGAAACCATCTCCTTCTTTGCCAAGAACATTAGATACAGGAATAATGCAATCTGTAAAAGTTATTTCATTTGTTTTTGAACCGCGTAATCCCATTTTTTTCTCAGCTTTTGAGACCGAAAAACCCGGGGAAGTCGTTTCAACGAGAAATGCGGTTATTCCTGTAGTTCGTTCTTCGCCAGTTCTAACGAATGTTACGACCAAGTCGGCATATTCACCGCTTGTTACAAAAGATTTAACACCGTTGAGAATCCAGTTTTCATGGTTTTTTCTTCCTTTACAGATTATTGCAGCAGCGTCTGTGCCTGAATTCGGCTCGGTTAGTGAATATGCACCCATCCACTCACCTGATGCTAATTTCGGTAAATATTGTCTTTTCTGTTCATCCGTTCCATATTTGACTATCACATTATTAACTAGCGAATTATGTACTGACAATGTTACTCCAGTTGCTGGGCAAACTTTGTTTATTTCTTCCATAACCAGAGAAAGCTGCAAGTTGCTTGCACCCATGCCATCATATTCTTCAGGAATTGTAATTGCGGTAAATCCTTGCTCAGCAGCAGCATGGAAAGCATCCATGTTAAATTCACAGTCTCTGTCCATCTGCACAGCCCACTGACTCAGTTTTTCATTTGCGAATCTTTGCGCAGTTTCTTGAATCATTACATCTTCTTCATCGAGCATAAAATTCATATATCACCAATATGTAAAATTTAAATACAAATTAATAACATACATTAAAACCTCAGCAATGCATTGAAGGATTTTGAAATATCATATTATATTAAATTGAAAAAGCATTGGATACGGTTTCTGACGGAATATTTGCAGATTCATAAGCGACCATAATGGCTTTAGTCGGACAAACTTTTACGCATTCACCACAACCGGTACATTTGCTATAATCAATAACAGCAAGATTGTTAATAATCTCAATGGCATTTTCTGGACAAGCTTTTACACATCGCTTGCATGCGATACAAGCAACATCGCAATTTTTCTTTACATGACCACCAATTTCCGTGTTGCTGCATGCAATTACAACAGCAGTTGTAGCAGGCATAAGCTCAAGTATGTCTTTCGGACAAGTATCAACGCAAATACCGCAGCCAGTACAAAGTGCTTTGTCAACCTTGGGCAGACCGTCTTCATTGCTTACTTTAATAGCATCAAACGGACATGCTTTTTCACAATCGCCGAAACCGACACATCCGAAAACACATCCTTTTTGACCACCGTACAAAACATGTGCAGATTCGCAGGTCTCGACACCCCTGTAAACAAGTCGGTCTTTGGCTCGGATTCCGCCGTTGCATTTCAAGGTTGCATATTTAACTTTTGATTTGTCCTGCATTTTATTCTTGAAGGATTTCACTTTCTTTCTAATCGATTCTGACTTGTATGTATTTTTGTCTTTTTCATCAGAAAAATCATCCTGCTTTATCTCAAAATCATGAATAATCGCATCTAAATCATCAAGTATGTCAGGTCCACCAGGTGCACACTTTGAAAAATCAGCATCTAAACCTGTAACCATTGCATCAGCGTAGCCAGCACAACCGCTGTAACCGCATGCACCACAATTAACCTGCGGTAGCACATCCATTATTTTTTCGTATCTCGGGTCAACCTTAACAGCAAGAAATTTCTCTGCAATGACTAGAAACAAACCGAGTAGCAGACCAAGCACGCCCATAACAATCAGCGCGTACACAAAAATCATCGTAATATTTGTTACTGCTAAAATCATCGCAGTCATTATTTCCTCCTGATATTTTACACAGTGATTTCAATCACTATTGTTGTTATTTAAACATACCTATGAAGCCCATAAAACCAATTGCCATTAAACCTGCAGTGATAAAAGCAATCGGCAAACCTTCAAACGCTCTTGGAATTTTATATAGTGATAATCTTTCACGTATGAATGCAAAAAGTATTAATACGAAACCCCAGCCAACTGCACTACCTGCTGCATAAACGATTGCTTCACCGTATGAAAAACTAACATCGGGCTGAGTTGCTAAGAATGCAACACCCAAAACAGCACAGTTAGTTGTGATTAACGGTAAAAATATACCAAGCTGGTCATATAAAACTGGTGATAATTTTTTAATTGCCTTCTCTGCAAGCTGAACCATCGATGCTATCACAAGTATAAATGACAAAGTCTTTAAATACTGCAAATCAAGTACAATCAGAAGCTTGAACAAAGGCCACGTAATAAGAACTGTCATGAGCATGACAAAAAGAACAGCAAAACTCATTCCAAGTGCTGCTTCTTTCTGCTTCGACACCCCAAAAAACGGGCATAAACCCAAAAACTTGGTTAAAATAAAATTGTTAACCATCGCTGCGGTGAAGAATATTAAAAACATTGACTGATCCATTTATATGCTCCTTATTTATTCTCTTATTTTATGCGATTGATCCCTGACTTCTTTTGATTTCTCTTTGAGCTAAATCGTACGCTTCTTTTGATTCCAGGTTTTCCTTGGATTTATGTGATATTTGCCATATTGTAAAAAGGGCAATTGCAATACCGACGATGAGAAAACCACCAGCTGATTGTCCGAAAATCCTGATTGCGTATTCTTCGCTGAATAGTGTTATTCCAAATGCCTTGCCAGCACCAAGAACTTCACGCACTAATCCGACAACCGACAAAATCCATAAAAAGCCAAATCCCATTCCAACAGCATCAACAAATGAAAGCATCGGTTTGTTCTTACGTGCAAATGCTTCTGCACGTCCCAAAATTACACAGTTTACGACGATAAGAGGAATAAATATTCCAAGAACCTTATTCAAATCGGGTAAATATGCTGCCATAACCAGTTGAACAACAGTTACAAACGTGGCAATTACCACAATCATTATCGGCAATCGTGTGCTTGCAGGGATTAGTTTTCTAATCAGCGAGACTATCAAGCTTGACATTACAAGGACGAACGTTGCTGCGATACCCATTGCAAACCCGTTTACAAAACTTGTCGTAACAGCAAGTGCAGGACATAGTCCAAGAGCAAGTTTCAATATTGGGTTTTGCGCGCAAAATCCGCCGGATAATGTTTTTCCAATAGTTGGTTGCGACGACATTATATTCTCCTTATGGCTTAATTTCCTTCATTGCTGCTTGATAATTTCTTGATTTTGTCCTCAAGCTCTTTCACTGATGCTTCAGCAGCAGCAAGTTTCTTCGCTAAAGCAGCATTTTCATCTTTGATTTTTTTCTGCTCATTCTGCAATGCTGTCAATTTATCTTGAGCAGCTTTAATTTCCTGCATCAATTTTATGTAAGCTTCTTCTTTGTCATGAAGTGACTGTTCCTTATCCTTTTTCTCATCGGTTAGGTTTTTGCGCAATTGCTCAACGCAATCTTCAGCAACTTCAAGCTTTGATGATAGTTCAATCCTTTCCTTTGCCGCGGTTTGATACTTCACATAAAGCTCTTTATATTGTTTCTCGAGTTCTTTTTGTGCATTGATAAGTGCATCGAGTTTTATATTTAATTCTGCAAGGTTCTCATCAGTTTTTATTCTAGCTGATTTTTCCTTTTCAGCTAACTCAATTGCTTTCTTGGCATCAACCAATGCAATATTCATTTTTTCCGTTGCATTTTTTGCTTTCTTGTTTGCATCAATGACTTGCTCATTTGCTTTAGCGACGATTTCCGCAGCTATTTTTTCTGCTTCTGCTTGAATCTTCAGGCGTTCTTCTTCTTGTTCAGATTTGAGTTTTGCATCATCGTCTGCTTTCTTCTTTGCTTCTTTTTCTGCTTTATTCTTCTCCTCAGCTTCTTTTTCAATGGCTAATCTAGCATTTTCAGCCTCATTTTTTTTGCGTTCTTCGTCAGCTTTTTGTTTGATTGCCAAATTCTTAGCTTTTATTCGCATTGCTTCATTTTCCGAGGAAGCCTTACCGATTTTCATTGCAGTATCAAAATATTTTACTTCGTCAGCAGTTCTTAATTGTTTGTCAAGCTGCATTGCTATTCTAATAGCTTTATTGACTGCAAATGAAGATATTGTTGCGCCAGTGATTGCGTCAACATTTCCGCCGCTAATTTTGAGATTAAGTTCTTTACCAAGCTTCAAGCCGTGCCACTGTGAAGCAAATTTTTCATCAGCGATTTTCGACCCAAGACCTGGTGTTTCATTACTCATCTCTTGAACTTCGTAATTCTTTATGCTACCCGAAAGTTCAAACTTCTTTGATTTATAATCGCTTAATTGAGTGTATTGTACACCAAGCAACAGCATGATTTTACCGCCATAGCCCTGTGCACCAGTCAAATAAGCTCTTGCAATTGGAATTTTTGGTGTTTTATCATTAGTTTTTTCTGTTATCAGTGTTTTTTTGTAAGCAGTCCAAACTTTGAGTTTGTATTCTCGATTATCTTCAGTTTTGTAGATGAAAAATTTATCTTCGTCTGCAAGTTCATCAATTTTCTTCCCGGCAACCGGGCTTTCCTGCTCGATAGTTACATTTGCAGGTAAAACCTTTCGCAAACCTTCTTCTATTTTCTTTTTCTCAATTTCTATTCTTGGTTCTTCGGTAATTTTTTCAACAATTGTTAAAAGCGCGCCTGAAACTAGGGCGATTATTGAAACTGCAAAAGCAGCAAGCATTAGATCTTTATTCATTAAAAAACCTCCGTTTTTCGCAGTTTATTTTTGAGTTCCTTCAGATTCTTTTAATTTTAATGCTTTTAATTTTTCCTTCTGATTCTTCCTGAACCAGACTGTATTAGTTGTTGGTAAAAAATGCTCAATCATCGGCATCATCAAGTTCATAAACAATATCGAATACATCACACCTTCAGGATATCCGCCGTAAAATCGTATCAGAAAAGTCAAAACTCCGCAGCCAATGCCAAAGACTATCTGCCCGTTCTTTGTTATCGGGCTTGTAACGTAATCCGTTGCCATGAAGAAAGCACCAAGGATCAGACCTCCAGAAAATAGCTGATAAATCGGGTTTACCATTCTAAATGATGTTTCTTCATCACTTGAATAACAGGCAATTGTTGCAAGAACCAGGAATGAAAGAAGAAATGAAAACGGAATATGCCAGCTAATAACTTTTCGCCAAAGCAGGTAGATACCACCGAGTATGAGTAGAAATGCAGCACCTTCACCAAGAGCACCTTTATGTGAACCAAAAAACAAATTCCAATTTGAGAGTTTTGCAACTTCCTGCTGCATCGCAATAAATCTATCACCTCCAGCACTTGCTACGAGTTGTAGTGGTGTTGCAGAAGTTATTGCATCGGAACTTGCGAAAGCGTTGGGAATCCAGCTTGTGAAACCGGATGGAAAGCTTAAACCGACGAAAACCCGAGCA
The DNA here is from genome assembly GCA_964480395.1 of uncultured Planctomycetia bacterium. Taxonomy (GTDB): domain Bacteria; phylum Planctomycetota; class UBA8742; order SKZP01; family CAYZQB01; genus CAYZQB01. The sequence continues at coordinate 5,536 of CAYZQB010000054.1, read as the reverse complement.
GCGAGTGCTGGATTCAGAATATTGTTCCCGATTCCGCCGAACATCATTTTTACAACAGCAATCGCAAATACCGACCCCATAATCACAACATATAAACTGATATCACCGGGCAAACAGAATGCGAAAAGCAGACCTGTCAAAAGTGCGGAATTATCGCGTTTCCTATTACTTTTCATCAGCTTTACGCATATCCACTCGGTTAATTGACAGGTGAACATCGCAACAATTATTACTAAAAAAGTATATAAGCCAAAACCGAGTATAGCCCAGATTGCTGCCGGCAAAAGTGCCAACAACACATCAAACATTATCTGTTTGGTTCTAACACCTGTGCTCATATGTGGTGGTGCAGAAACCATTAATAATTTATCATTAATAACTTCAGCCATATCTTTCTCCGTTGTTATTATCAGCTTGGTTTTTTCAAACCGTTTATTTACACAATTATTTTTTCTGTTTTGCTTCCCAATCTCTGTGCATCTTCTTTGCTACACGCATAAAATGTATCAAAGGTCGGTGTTCAGGGCATATGTACGAGCATGCACCGCATTCCACGCATACAGGCGGATTTAGCTCAGGATTGTACATTCCTTTTTCGATGTAGAGTGACATCAAACTTGGGTTTGAGCCGTTATCGCAAGTTTCAACGCATTTTCCACAGCGAATGCATGGACCGTAGTCAAGCGGCGGGTCTGTCAAACCAATTAATCCTGATGAAAGCCGCAGCAAATTGTTGTCGAGATTAACCATTGCAAAACCGGTCATCGGACCACCGAAGATTACTCGCTTGCATTCTTGCGTCAAACCACCGCAAAAATCAACAATATCACTGATGCTGGTTCCAATTCTGACTTTGAGATTTTTCGTGTGCCAGATACCTTCACCGGCAACGGTCAAGTATTTTTCAACGAGTGGTTTGCCGTCACGTACCGCTTTTGTAATTGCGAAACATGATTCAACGTTGAAAACCATTGCACCGACATCAAACGGCAGTTTGAAAGGCGGAACACGTTTGCCTATAACTGCGTCAATCAGCACTTTTTCAGCACCGTGCGGATATTTCACCGGCAAAACGATAACTTTAAAGTCATATTTTGCAGCAATTTCTCGAAGTTTGGGTACAACATCCATTTTATCAGCGTGAATTGCGATAAACCTTCTATCTACGCCGATTGTGCGGGCGACGATGTCTGCACCGAGCATCACATCATCAGCGAAATCTTTCAACAGGTGATAATCTTTGGCGAGATAAGGTTCGCATTCCGCAGCGTTGATAATCAAAGATTCAACAGGTGCTGAGGGTTGTAGTTTGATAAACGTTGGAAAACCCGCGCCACCAAGACCGACAATACCAGCCATTCGAATTCTGTCGATGATGTCTTTTTTATTGGCTTTCTGTGGATCCATTGGCTTCAGATCAATCCATTCATCCTTGCCGTCACCTTTTATTATAATCGCTGGGAGCATCTCGCCTGTTGGGCTAAGTCGTGGCTCGATTTTCTTTACAGTTCCGGAAATTGTCGCATGAACGGGTGCGCTCACAAAAGCTTTGGAATCACCGATAATTTGACCGACTTTTACCGTATCCTTCGGTTCGACTGTTGGTTCAAGCATTGCACCGACATGCTGTTTAAGGTAAATCACGACTTCATTTGGAATCGGCATATCTTCGAGAGGAGCTTTATGGCTCTGTTCTTTATGTTTTTCCATATGAACACCGCCAGAGGTCGAGAAATAACCTCTTTTCGAAGCCATGAGGTTTCTTAGCCAGCGCATATATTTCTCCTTTGATGATTTTATATTTTAAGGTTTATGCTTTTGACCTTAAACAAGCGGAAACTTTGATGTTTTCTTGGCTTTTCCGTCTTTCGAAACAACGAAACCGTCAATATTTCCAATTGATTCAAGGAGTTTGATACCCTTATCAGCACCAAGCACAAAAAGTGCAGTTGACCAGGCATCTGCAAGCATTGCATTTGGTGCGACGACTGTGGCTGATGCGACGAAATTCGCGCTTTTACCTGTTTTCGGGTCAATAAGATGATGCTTTCTATAATCAGAACTGTAATTATTATTATAATCACCAGAGGTAGCCACCGCTCTGCCTGAAAGTTTAAGCTCTGCAATATTTCCTGCTTGTCTCGGATGTTTAATACCAATAATAAAAGGTCTGCCTTCAGGATGATTTCCAACAGTCTGAATATCACCGCCAGCTTCAATAATCATATTGTGTACACCGTGCTGTGTAAGCGTTTTAACAACTTCGTCAACAATAAAACCTTTAGCAACACCGTCAAAAGTAAGCTCAACACTGTTGTTTCTGAGTTTAACAGTATTTCCGTTGAATGTGTAAGCACCTTCACCTGTCATTTTTCGCAGTTCTTTAACATCTGAAATACTCGTGCCTTTCTTAATTGCATTAAGCACAGGCAGAATTGATGGGTCAAAAGCTCCTTCAGAATCACGCTGAATCATCATTGAAGTTTCAATAATATATTTCATGTTGTTTGAAACATTTGAAAGCTTTTTATTTCTGTTGAGAATTGCTGGTGCGCCTGATGACTTAAACCTTGTCAACTCTGTTTCAAGTGTTTTCATACGCGAAAGTGAAAGTTTTGCTATATTTTCCGCTTCCTTGCGATTTTTACCGAAGATTGAAACGGTTACAAACGTTGACATTGCAGTATCAGAAAGAACAATCCCCTGCTCATCCTTGATTTTCCTGCCAAGAAGGTATGAACCGCCTGCAATTAAAGCACCCCCACCAACAACTCCTGAAAGTTTTAAAAACTGCCGTCTGGTAAATTTTCTTGGTTCTTTTTCGTTCATCGTGTTCTCCAGAGTTAACTGATAAGTTTATTTTTTAGTTAATTCATTGATTTCTTCGAGAATAATAGAATTTTAATGCTTTATTTCAAAGTTTAAATTCCTTTTTTGGTTATCACTCAACGGAATGTAAAATCAAGCCCTCAGCACGAAGTAATGCTGCACAAACACCAGAACCTTCAATTTTATCATCATTGCGTTTTATGAAATTCACGCCGCATGCCGGGCTTTCTTCCTTCAAATACGCTTCTTTAACACCGAATAATCTGGCGAGATACAAAGCTGCTTCTGCTCCTTTGACATATTGTTCAGATAAATCGATTTTATCATCAATTCGCTGAACTTTAGCTATTTTCATGAGAACATCAAGTCCAGAACCCCAATTTATCTGCGCTGGCGGTCGCGGAGTTGTCAACCCACCTAGCTGCTCCGGGCATATCGGGATAATCGCACAATCTTTCAAATCTTCAATAAGCTCTTCACACATCGAGTTTTCGCCGTCATATCGACAGTTGATTCCAAGCAGACACTCAGAAACAAGTACATATTTCATTTTTTTCCTTAAAAAAATATGAAAACACGTTATCAATTGTTATATAAATTGGGTTGAAAATTTTTCATTTTTCAACTTTTTAAGGAGTTTACATGGCAGAAGAAAAATCAAAATATCAGCTGCTTGAAGAAAAGCTGAGTAAGAAAAGGGAAAATGGCTGGAAGCTTTACGGCGCGGATAAAAAACCTGTTATTAACAAGATTTCTGCGGAATATCTCGGATATATCAGCAGGGCTAAAACTGAACGGCTTAATGTGAAAGTTGCTGTTGAATGGGCGGAAAAAGAGGGCTTCAAACCTGCTGAGAGCTTTGAAGCATTGAAGCCAGGTGACAAAGTATATTTCAACTACCGTGGGAAAAACCTTTTGCTTGCGATTATCGGCACTAAAGGTGTTGATTTGGGCTTCAATATTGTAGCTTCACATGTAGATGCACCTCGGCTTGATTTGAAACCCAGCCCGTTGGTTGAGGACACCGAATTCGCGATGCTTAAGACACATTATTACGGTGGAATCAAGAAATATCAGTGGGTGAATATTCCGCTGGCACTTGCAGGTGTTGTTGTACTAAAGGACGGAAAGATTATTGAGATTCACATTGGTGATAAAGATGATGACCCGATTTTTATGATTCCCGACCTTTTGCCCCATCTCGCTAAATCTCAGGCAGAAAAGAAGATTGCCGACGCGATAACAGGTGAACAGCTTATGATTCTTGTTGGTTCTGAGCCGGTGAACGATGATAAAATCAAAGAAAAGGTGAAATTGCATGTGCTTGAGATTTTATACGAGCAATATGGAATTACCGAGGATGATTTCCTGTCTGCGGAGCTTGAAGTTGTCCCTGCGGGGAAAGCGCGTGAATTGGGTCTTGATAGAAGTATGATCAGCGGATACGGGCATGATGACAGAATCTGCGGATTTGCGAATCTTTACGGGCTTTTTGCACTTGACAATCCTGAACGTACTGCCGTTGCTTACCTTGCTGACAAAGAAGAAATCGGCTCGGTTGGTGCAACGGGCATGGATTCCATATATTTCTATCATGCGCTTTCGAAGATTGCGACGCTGATAAATCCAGGCATCTCAGAAGTTAAAATCAGGGAATTACTGCATATTTCTAATGCGTTAAGTACTGACGTTGAAGCAGCAATAAATCCTCTGTTTAAGGAAGTTCACGAAGCCAACAATGCTGCGAAGTTTGGATATGGAGCAGCATTTAGCAAATATACTGGTGCAAGAGGAAAAGGCGGTTCGAATGATGCTGATGCGGAATATGTCGCAAAACTTCGGAAATTACTCGAAGATGCGAATGTGCCTTACCAGATTGCAGAGCTTGGCAAGGTTGACGAAGGTGGCGGCGGCACAGTTGCGTACTTGCTTGCACGTTACGGGATTCATACGATTGACATGGGTGTTGCGCTTTTGTCGATGCATTCGCCGTGGGAAATCGCTTCCAAGGTCGATTTATACGCTGTCTGCGAAGCCTGCAAACATTTCCTTCAGAAAATGTAAATTGTATCCTGAGCGTAGTCGAAGGATAGTGATCATTCACTTGATATTGGTGGGACGGGCATTCTTGTCCGTCTCTTTTTTAGCCACGAAGGCACACGAAGATTCACTAAGGGTCGCTATCGCTGACAAAAAGATTTATATGTCATTCCCAACTAGATTGGGAATCCAGTAACTTTGCGAAGTCTCTGAGATTACTTCGCTTCGCTCGTAATGACGTCTGGGGTGATATCTATAACGTGACTATAAATTGAAATTTTTTGGTGGGACAGACATTCTTGTCTGTCCTTTTTTTTGTTAGCTACAGAGATACAGAGGTGCTGGTGACTGAGCGGAGTCGAAGTCAAAGATTTTTTCACCGCAAGATAAACGAAGTCACATTAAATTTTCAATAATTTCCCCCGATGTCATTCTGAAATAGCATGAGAAACATGCGACTGAAGAATCCAACCTAGTCAATTGCCAACCTGGAAAACAATTTAGCATACGCTCCTGTGACTTTTTTTTGAATCTGATTCATTATTTAGCAGACAAAGATTATCAAATGGAATCCTCATTTCTGGTGAGCTAGCCTGGATTCTTCGCTACGCTCAGAATGACATAGATGTGTGTAGAACAATCTGGACTTTTTTTTGCTGCGCTTAGA
>CAYZQB010000053.1:0-17249 GCA_964480395.1 uncultured Planctomycetia bacterium | reverse complement strand
GTGGGTCAGGCATCCTTGCCTGACATTGATTGCAAAGCTCGACACAGGCAGGGATGCCTGTGCCACCAATTATAACTTTTGTCACACTGTACTAGTGCATCGAGAATATTCAAAATACAACAAGAATTATTTTATCTATTTGATTATTAAATCGTCGAACGATGTCTGTCCTCCAATTACAATTTTGATAAATAAACCGGAGGATAAAATGAACTTATTTAACGTCGAACTCAAAGCTGAAAACCAAGTAAAAGTCATGCAAAATTCGGATCTGAAGTATTTCAAAAGGCATCTTGGATTAATTGTAGATGCTTATCTTTGCAGAAAGATCAGTTTTCTGACCTACATCGAAAAGATTTATGAGATTCATCGGAAGTTTAATCGCAAAGGATTCAGCAAACAAGACCTGAATGAAGGTAAAAAGCGGTTTCTAAAGCATCAAATTCCAATGCGAAATTCGTAAATGTTACTGTTTCTGGAAGAATAAAATTTAACAACCGGTTGCTAAACCTCAATTCGACGGCGTTTAAGAAACATCATAAAATCAAGGAAATTCACGATAATAAGAAAAGTGAAGCCAAAAAACAAAATCATTGACCCAAAGCTGAAAACATTTTTGAAAACACCCATAATTCCGTTATTCTCGTATAAAATCCGCACTCCAGCAATAAATTGATGGCTTGCATCAAACTTGATACCACCACCAAGGATTAATGTCGAAACGAGACCAAAATATCCGATGCATATCAGCATTGAAATAAGGCGATAAAACATCTGACCAGCATTTTTCGTAATAATGCTTTTAATGTCAAAGATTATGCTAATAAGACTGCTGATTGGTATTAGAACTATGAGGTAAAACAAGAATTTTTCAGGTGAAATAATGCTCAGAATTGCACCGAGCTCACTCAGGTTAAACACTGTGCTAAATATCGATAAAGTCTCAGTTTTCGATAGAATTATTGTTGGCAAAAACAATGAAATCGAAATCAAAATAACGCTGAAGATTCCCGAAACATTGATAATTAAATCCACGTATTTATATAATTTATGCTTAATCATTTTTTCATATGCTTTATCTTCATCTGACAACTCAACCTTTTGCTTTCTTCCCGAAATCCCGAACTTCGATTTTTGTTTCTCTGGCTTTGGAGTTTTTTCGGGTTTATCACCAATTTTTTTTATCTTGTTGTTTTTGCTGTTACCATTTTTCGATTTCACCAAACTCATATTAGGCGTAAAAGAATCATCTGCAGAAAGATAAAACTTTTCTTTGCATTTAGGACATTCGATTATAAATCCAGCGAGATGCTTCGGTATTGTATAACTCTTGGAACATTTCGGACATTCAACAGTAACCGTTTTCATCAATCCTCCGGACAAGATAGAGATTAAACGCAAGTTCGGGCATTAAGTTGAGAATTTATATCTTCATGTTCACTTCTATGAGCCGTAAATAATAACAGCATAAATATTTCGAGTAAAGGTTGAAATCTTGACTTTGACTCAAAGATTGATGCATTCCACAGCACAAAAAGTGATTCAATGCTGTATATGGCTTAAATAATAAGCGTTGAATTTCTTAAGAGTTGCGCGATTTTGCCGATTTAACAGAAGTCGGAATTGAGGAGTCCAATGAAATATTTGTATCATAAACAACCGCTTGTAATTTCAGCACAAAAGCAAAATAAATTTCATTCGAGATTTAACGAAAAAGTCTTTTATCAAAACAAAAATCCTCATACGATTGCAACTTATCGACTTCTGAGTCTCAGTAAGAAGATAAAATTTATGTTTCTTCTGTTTTTTGTGATTTCAATCGTTTTAGGTATAGGATATGTAAATAGTCATTCAAAGACAATGGATTCAGCATCATCGAACTCTGCAACTCTTGAATTACTTGATAATGATAATAATAGTACTGCAGAAGATGATAAAAATAGCGACTTCGAAACGATTAACGATGTAAAAATCTCGCCGGAAAAATCAGAAGAAACTTCGAAAGATAATTGAGGACAAGTGACTAAATCTCGAAATAATCCTCAAGCTCAAAAATACTGCTTCCAAGTTCATCGATTTGTATCAGTTCTGAGATAATCGGATAAGGCGCAACATCATAGAGGAATCTTAGCTCACGCTTACGTCTTCTGAGGAAATCCTTGTCGGCATCTGGATAAATGTAAACAATATCTCGCGATGGTATGCCAACATAGAATTGCTCACCCACTATCTGCCTAACAAGTGAAGGAAATTCTGGTAAAAGAACAATTGTGCTGTCAATCTCGGTCATATTTCCGAGTTTATAATACGTGATTTGAGTTTCATCATCGCTTATCATTTCAAATTGGTCAGCCAGATTATGGAATTTCATACGTATGTTTTGCAAAGCAAATTCAAGAATTTCATCAAATTTATACCCAAGTTTCACCAAATCGTCTTTAAGAAGAAACCTGAATGCTCCGTAACCAAAATCATAACCGACATATGCTCTGATATTTTCGAGATAATACTGATAAACATAGTTATCGTACGTTTTACTCAAAAGCTTCTCATTAAGCAATCTAACGTCGAAATATTCAACAACATCTCTTCCCGGATCGGTGTCAAGCCCGTCTCTGTCAATGATGTCTTCAGGAAGCTTAATCATTGGTGCAAAATGTTCTGACAAAATCTTGTCAATTTCCTTTTCGGGTGTATCAAGAATATATTTCAAGTACAAATTATCGAGATATGCGCATATCAGCGAACCCCCATTATCCCGAACCCATTTTATGCTTTTGTTTTCTCTATCAATTTCAATTGAGAGATGCGGATAAGTCGTTTCAAGCCAACTGAAAACGTAATCGCTGAAACCCTTCAAAGTCAATCTCGGATATTTGTCAGTTACGCGCCAAAATCCGAATTTATGAGCATCACGCTCATTATCGATAAGTGTGTTTAAATCTTCAGTAGCATGATAATCGAACCGAACCTCAGGTATAAACTGTTCTTCATCATTTTGTGAAAAAATGAAAAATATTCGCTTACGCCATGATTCTTCCAACAAATAAAGACGTTCATTTGATGCTTTTGAGCTAATTACACCTTTAATTTTCCGGTGTTCAATATTTAGCTGATGTTTAGGTTCATCTTCCTCATTTATCGAGTCATTGTTGCCATAAAAATCAAGATGCTGCAAGTTGCTCCACGGATTTTCAATTTGTTTGAAAAAAATGCCTTCTTCAGTAATCCCGCTATTGTCCAGTATAAAAGATTCGCCAATATAAACGCTTTTTCTGCTTGAGCGGATAAGGTTCCAGAGCAACACAGGTACGTCTGACTTTTGAAGATACTCGATTAGTGGTAAGTTAATAGGTTGGAAATCAGGAATTTTGGTACTGTTAGAATCGAATTCAAGCAGATTTTCATTAAAAAAACTATACAAACCTTCTCTAATCGTTTTTTCAGGCAACTGATGCTTAATAATAAATCTTCCGCAATCAAATTCGCCTATAATTAGAGAGTATGAACTTTCGATGTATTCAATCCAGATTGTCCTGCAAGATAATTGAGCGGAGATGCTTTTGGCGAGTTGAGGATCAATTCCGAATCTGCATCCTTCGATTATTCCGACCCAACCTTCGATGTCAGGTGTGAGAACCATTTCGCGTTGTAATTTCGAATTCAGATAGTATTTTTCGATATTATCCTGTAACGTTTTTACAATAACAGATTCATAACATGAAAATTCCGTTAAATAATCGTTTAGAATGCTTTTAACGACGAATCTGTCAGCATGTGCGTAAATGCATGCAATATTCAGGGACATATTAACCTCTAGTTTTTTATCAATATTACATATCAGGATGCATTTCGGACATATTAAAACAAAAACTTTTTTATGATGTAAAGCCCTTTTCAACAGTTAGCAAAGTATTGAAATGCGGAAATAAAATTGTATCGTATGCAAATTATGCAAACTGAGGAGCAATATGACAGATGCACCAAGAGATACTGAAGAAGATTACAAAGGTTATCGCAGTCCTGGGCTTGATACACTCAAGAAATATAATACACGCGTCTGGGCTGAAGTACAGATAGACACAAAAGGTCATACATACCAGGGATTTATTCTACCACGCTCAGAAACTTCCGACGAGTTTCACATTGTTCTCAAGCTCAACACCGGCTATAACGTTGGAGTGCATGTTGACAGCATTCTTGACATAAGACAAATTGGGTATAAAAAAGCGGAGTATAAGATTCCGGAAAAGGATTTCCCTTTCAGCGATGATAAGCCGCATGTTACGCTTCTCGGTACAGGTGGCACAATCGCATCACGCCTGGATTATCAAACGGGTGCAGTAATACCAGCATTTTCTCCAGGTGAGCTTTATGGAGCAGTTCCTGAACTTGCTGACATTTGCAATCTTAACACTCGCAAGATTTTCGGTGTTTTCTCAGAAGACATGGGTCCTGATCAATATAAAATTTTATCGGAGGAAATTGAAAAAGAGATTAATAACGGTGCTCAGGGTATTGTGATCGGTCACGGTACAGACACTTTGGGTCATTCTGCTGCAATTCTCTCATTCATGGTGCAAAATCTACCGGTGCCAGTCGTATTTGTCGGGTCTCAGAGAAGCTCTGACAGACCATCATCTGATGCTGCACTAAATTTGATAAATGCTACGAAAACCGCAGCTATTGGAGATATCGCTGAGGTTGTGGTTTCGATGTACGGACCTACATCCGATGATTACTGCCTTATTCATCGCGGCACTCGTGTACGTAAGATGCATTCAAGCTATCGTTCGACCTTCCGTACGATTGCTGACACACCCCTGATGATGGTTTGGCCTGACAGATTCAAGTATATTCATCCTGAAATCATGCGAAGAGACCCAAGCAGAAAAGTCAAGATTGACACTGCATACAACCGAAAATGCACAATTCTCTATTATTATCCGGGTATGAATCCGGATCTTATTAAGGCGACCGTCGATGCCGGCTACGAAGGTGTGATTATTGCAGGCACAGGACTTGGACATGTAAATCATCCGATTCACAAGGAAATCGGCAAGGCGATTGACCAAGGGGTAATCTTCTGTATGACTGTCCAAACAATCTGGGGTTATGTGCATATGCACGTTTACGAGAACGGCAGAAAACTGCTTGAACTCGGTATTATTCCTCTCGAAAACATGATAGTCGAGACAGCGTATATGAAATTGTGCTGGGTTATGGGACATACGAAAAACCCGAAAGAAGTTAAGAGTATGATGCTGACACCGATAAATCACGAAATCACTGAACGCGAACCGTACAACGGATACATGGTTTTGCAGGGCGGAATCCCAGAAGTTGACAGCTTTTTCGCGACACACCGAAAATAATCAGAATAATGATGTTTTTCTGAATATACAAGGGTTAATATGCAGACAACACATGAAATTTTTGCTCATAATTCATGTGAAATGAATGAAATTCCAGATGATTCAGTAAATCTGATTGTTACATCTCCGCCTTATCCCATGATTGAGATGTGGGATTCATTATTCTTTCAGTTAAATCCTGCAATAAAACATAGATTTGATGCAAAAGATTATAATACCGCGTTCAGGATGATGCACGATGAGTTGAATAAAACGTGGGCTGAATCAGCTAAAAAACTGAAATCAGGGGGAATTTTCTGTGTCAACGTAGGAGATGCAACTCGCACATTTGAAGGCAATTTTCAACTTTGGCAGAATCATTCGATGATTATTAAATATCTGACCGAATCGCTTGGATTAATCTTGCTGCCGTCAATAATCTGGCGCAAATCCACAAACAAACCCAATAAATTCATGGGTTCAGGCATGCTTCCGCCGAATGCATACGTTACACATGAGCATGAATACATTCTTGTTTTTCGCAAAGGAAGCAAACGCAAATTCAGCAAAGATGAAAATGAACGCAGGTATGAGAGTGCGTTTTTCTGGGAAGAGCGGAATGTCTGGTTTTCTGATGTTTGGCTTGATTTGACTGGCACGAAACAGGAAATTACATATGATAGTAGGGATTTACGGGAACGTAGTGCAGCATATCCTTTCGAACTCGTGCACAGGTTAATACGGATGTATTCGATTTACGGGGATACCGTGCTGGATCCGTTCTGGGGAACAGGTACAACAACTCTTGCAGCGATTCTATCTGGTAGAAACTCTTTTGGGTATGAAATCTGTGATGAACTTATTAACCGCTTCCTAAATGATGTAACAAAATGCAAAGCTATTTCTAAAAAGCAGAATCAGCATCGGCTATGCTCACATCTTGAGTTCGTACGTACTAACAAAGGAAAGTTAAAGCACATCAACAAAACATTTGATTTCCCTGTGATGACTACTCAAGAAACCAGGATAAAACTATTTGATGTCGATGCAATCACCATAAATTCTGATAATTCAATCGCTGTACAATACCAACCACACAAATTAATTTCTGATTAGACTTTGAAATTATTCATGCGTAAAAATCGCAGTGTTCTGTCTTTTGTTGCGATAATCCAGAAGCGATTTTTGGGGTCAATGGCGATTGTGTTTGGGATGTTATTACCAAATTCCAGACATCCAAGCTCTTTGCCTGTCTTAACATCCCAGAATCTCACTGTTCCATCGTTAGATTTACTAATAATGCCCTTACTATCGGGTGTAACAATAATTTCAAGTACAGATTTCGTATGTTCCGCGATTGTTCGAAGTTCTTGACCAGTTTCAGTGTTCCATAGTCTGATTGTCTTATCATCGGACGCACTTGCAATTGTGTTTTCGTCGATGAATGCAATAGAATTTACAGCATCCTTGTGTTCTCTAATCTCGCTTAACACTTTCCCCTTTAAATTCCAGAAAACTATGCTCTTGTCAACCGAGGCTGTTGCAATTGTCCTGTTGTCCGGCGCAAATATACCGTCAAAAACGATGCCAGTATGTTTTTTCAATGTACGAATCTGTTTTAATCGTTGAATATCCCAGATTTTTGCTGTTTTGTCGTCGGAAACTGACAAAAGAAGCGATCCTCGTTCTGAGACCGCTAGCGAATTTATTTCACCAGCATGACCTGTTAACGTATTTTCAAGCTGATTTTTCTCCAAACTCCAGTATTTTATGCTTCGGTCTTTGTCTGCAAAGAAAAGATGGTGTGCATCAGGCGAAAATGCAAGTGCCTTGATGATTTTCCTACCTGCTTGGAATTTATTCAGCATGTAAATTTTATCAGGTGTGATTTCGCAGACGACGATGTCAATACCTTCCGAATATGCAAGAAATGAACCATTTGCGGAGAACGCAATGGAGTAAACCCCTGCATTGGTTTTGTATGTCCCAAAAAGTGCAGACTTTTTGTCTGTTTTTTTCGGAAACATTAGAATGACATTTTCATCAGCATCAACTGCCTTCGATTTGCCAGATTTCTTCAACACAAGCTCAAGTTGCTCAGCTGTCTGCTCCTTATACTGTCCAGATGGAAATTCATGCAAATATCGTCGCAAAATCTGCGGATTCGTGCTGTTTAATGCTTTCGATGCAAGTGCTCTTTCATATGCATCACGCTCAACACCAACTTTAGACAGATTGTCCATTGTAACCTGATGTCCACCTTCTTTCTCCCGTTTTTCAAGAAGTTTATTCACCTTTTCGCCATATTTACCGTCTGGAAATTTTTTCAAATATTCAAGACAATCGAGCGTGTCGCCATTAATTGCTTTTTTCAGACCATGTTCCTCTCTACGTCGCTTAATTATCATATCCTGTGTCTTCGTTCGAATATCCTCAAACGGATGAAAATAATACTCATCATCAGGATATTTCATCATGAAATTCTCAGCTTCATCGAGCCAGCCAGATTTCACGCGTTCGAAATCAAGCATCGCATTGACCAGAATGTCTTCCTTTGAAGCTTTGAAGCGCAAGACATCTTGATAAAAACGTCCACCATTGTTGTACATTATTAAATATCGTTCACAGTCCTCAACTGAACCTTTTTGTGCAATCAAAAAATCTTCTTCCTCGGTTTTGCGATCGTGAACGATGTCCTGGACTTTCCAAATGAGTGCCGAATTCGGGTACAGTCGAATAAAATCCTCACCTTCAAGAATCCAACCTTTCTGGACATTCTCAAACGCTCGTTGCAAATTGCGGTCAACAGTTGCGAGAATTTCATCTGTTGAAATTCGCGAAGATTCTACGATTTGGCGTTCATATTTAACCGATTTTTTCTTTTCAGGCAGAAGCACGACTTCCTCAGCGACATAAATTGTGCTGCAGTTTGAACATTTCAACTTTTTACCGATAAGTTCCAGTTCAAGCGGGAATTCTTCGTGACATTTTGGGCAAATGCTGATGCTTACAGACTCAACCTTCTCAGTATCCTCATCCTTGTCCGCTATCAAGTCCTGAAACTCACCCTGCGCATAATCTACGTCCTCGTACTCTATATTTGTGCCCTTGTTCTTATTTCGCCATTGAAGGTATTCCTTGAGTGTTGCTGCGAACTCATTTGCAGACTGATAACGCTTGTAAGCTTCAAATTCTATTGCTTTGTGTACGATTGCACAAAGTTGGTCGTCAAGCTTGCTGTATGCTTCTTTGAGGTCAAGAAATTTTCGGTCTAATAATCGATTCTTGATTTCAACAGGATTATCACCCTTAATCGGATAACGTCCGCTGAGAAGCCAAAAAAGCGTAACCCCCAATGCATAGATGTCGGCAGAAGGTCCCACATTGGGAGATTCCCACTGCTCAGGAGGCATAAACGAGGGTGTACCAAAGATTTCATGGCTTTCCTCTCTTGCTCCATTGCCCACGTACTGTTTTGCCAATCCGAAGTCAGTGATTTTAAGGACACCGTCAGAGGTGAACATCAAGTTATCCGGTTTGAGATCGCGATGAACCAAACCTTTGCGGTGGGCGTAAGCTAAGCCGGAGAGTGCCTGCAGCATTGCCAGAAGTGCCTTTGAGACGGGCAGTGTCTTTCTGCGCTTGACGATAACTTTGCGCAAAGACGGTCCATCAATATACTGCATCACGAGGAAATGTATGCCACGGTCTGAATCTGCATCAAGAACACGGACAATGTTTTGATGATCGAGTTTGGCAGCTTCCTGTGCTTCACGGAAGAATTTTTCGAGATATTTCCGGTTCTCGGATAATTCTCGTCGAAGAACTTTCACGGCTACGTCAATCTTGAGTGTCGCATGCTTTGCACGATAGACCTCGCCCATTCCGCCACGACCCAGGAACTTTAGTATTTGACAGGAACCAAGCTTTGTATTCTCAAGATTCATATTTTATTCAGGTTCTTTGAAGATTGAAGTAAGTTTTATCACAAACGTATATAAGGATACATAAGCATATAAGCAAAACAGCAAAAAAGTGAAAAATTTTGGATACTGAATAAATCTGATAAGTATTTTGAAACTATCGGTTATCTACGGACGGAATCTGCGGTTACTGTCAGAACGCGGAAATTCCAGAAGCCGGAAGCGAGCATCGCTAGAACAGCGAATGTTATTGACCAGCCGGTGAAACTGAAACCAGAAAGTAAAATCACTAGAAAACCAGCCAAGAGTGTGTAAATCAGGAGCAAAATCCCGTTTACCGCGTTTGAATCAAGTTTCATCAATCCTGCATTCAAAGGATATGAAACGATTGGGATTGAGAATGCTAGAGCAGCAAAAAGCAGCAATCGCCAAAAAATTCCACCTACATTGCTGAAAAAACCAGCGCCTTCATCGACGGATTCATGCCATGATGGTGCATAGTATTTGCCAGGATGATTTTTGTCTTCACTTTGTAGAACAACATTAAGCCAGATTTCCGCTTGCTTGTTTTCAGTATAATTTTTGGTGCGAACATCCCCGAAAATAACGAAATCAACGCCTGCGGTTTCACGGATATATTTCAATGCCTGTTCTGAATTTGCTAAACTCTGTACGTTTTCAGCATTGGTGAAGAAACTCTTAAATTTCTCTGACATGGGTGCTTCTTTAAGTGTAATTCCTTCTGCAGATTTAGCAGCTTTTGTAATCTCATGCTTAAAACGCTCGTTAGGCGTATCACCCTTAACCGCAGAGACAACAAATCCTCGTAAGTCTCTTTTATTTGCCTCTGCATGGGCAAAATCAAACACATCTTTTGTTATCTGTTTTCGAATTTGAAGCATACATTTTTCTTCGGAAGATGTAATATCAGCAGGAGGTGCAAAAAATTTCGCATACACGAAGATTGCCAGAAGAATAAACGCAGCAAGACCAACCAGATTCCAGAAAAGTTTCCAACCGGGTAAAAATCCGCCAAGCATGATATTTCCTCAACATTTTCAAGTAAATATAAACATAAAGTTGTAAATACACGCTATTAATCATCACATTATCGTAAAAGCGTATACTTCCAAAATATTATACACATCTCATGTCGAAAAAATAACATAATTTCAGACAGAAGCGTCTATTTATCCGCAGGTTTAACTTTCAATTCCATTGCTTTCAATCTCTTAAGCATATCGGGCTTTACCCATTCACCGTCATATTGAATAAGAATTTCATAGATTTCTTGATGCTTTTCTTCGTCGATGTGATCGGGTATTTTGTACTTCTCAGCATAACCAAGTTCTATGTATGCCGGGTCAAGTACTCCACTTTCTATGTAATTTTGAACTCTATAAGGTTTTTCGTTTATATAGTCCACGACAATCTCGAAACAATCCTGTGCATCCGTTTTTTCACCAATAATTTTCGACCACAAGCCGATTCTAATCACTTGCCGCAAGTATTCACCAGGACTATTCGCTTCATAAGCTTCAATTTCTTCCCAAAGACGTGAGCGTAGCATTCTGTACGAACTCAGCCAATTATTGCGATAGACTTCAGGGTCAGTATGCCAGGGATGGTAATATGTGATTATGTCCTGTCGCTCAGCATCGAGCTTGGCGTTTTTGAATTTCTCAATGAATTCATTATATCTAGCAAGTGAAAGTACGCTTTTGTCGACCATGGGTCTATATTTGAGAAGCTCTTGATTCAGCTTGATATTTTCTTCTTTATTTTCAGCGATTTCCTTTTTTATAGACATAATCATTATCAATGCAATTAATGACACAACGACAGCACCTGAGCTAAAACCAACGAGTATGCCTTTCCACGTTATATCTTTTTGCATTGCCGGTTTTTCAGATTCAGTTGTCTCTTGTTCAATCATGTTTACCTCATTTAATCAGTTAATAATCTGAACGTAGAATATTAATCAGGGTTTTATTCAATTTCTTTTTTAAGCAGATTTCTTAATTCATCAATAACTGTTTCGAAAGATTTTTTAGCGTTCATCTGAAGCCAATGCATGTCAAACTTGCGAAACCAGGTCATTTGACGCTTGGCAAATCGACGAATGTTCATTGCTGTGATTTCCTTTAGTTCATCATATGTTTTTTCACCTGAAAAATAAAGTGTCAGAATTTCTTTGTATCCTAGTGCTTTTGACGACTGAAATCCGAAGCCGTGCTTTTCGTTGATTTCTTTTGTTTCATCGACCCAGCCATTTGCGAACATGTCTTCATTCCTTGAATTCACTCGCTCATAGAGTGTCGGTCTGTCCCAATATATGCCAAAATTAATGAAATCAACGTCCTCACGCTTTTCCTGCTGAGTCTGCAGCTCTGAAATCGGTTTACCCGTGAGTGCATAAATCTCAAGCGCGCGAATTATACGCATCTCATCGTTTTCGTGAATCCTTAATGCAGAATTTTCATCAACTTTAGCAAGTCGTTCATGTAATTTACTCAAACCTAGTTCACTTGCTTCTTTGCGAAGAATATTTCTGATTTCATCGTTGGCAGCAGGACCTTCGAACAGCTTATTCTGGATTATCCGAAGATACATCGGAGTTCCACCGACATATAGCACATGTTTTCCACTTTTTTCAATGTTTTGCGCAATTTCCTCTGACCGCTCATAATACATGTTTGCATCAAAATAATCTGCTGGTTCACAAACATCAATCATCCAATGTTTCACCAACTTTTGCTCATCTGGTGTTGGTTTTGCTGTGCCTATGTCCATGTACTTGAAAACTTTCATGGAATCAAGCGAAATAATCTCGAATGGCAAACCGGAAACCGCACGGGCACCAATAAAATTCTTACCTGAAGATGTTTGTCCGGAAAGTACAAATCTCTTAACTTTGTTCATACCGACCTTTATCAAGATAATTTTGGAGAAAATGCGCAGCTGCTAAAGAATCGAGTTTCTCTTTGCGTTTTTTCTTACGCTTTTTGTAACTTAATCCCTGCTCGACTATGATATTTGCTGCTGCCTTGGAACTCAGCGTTTCATCACCAAAAACAACCGAAATATTGAACTTTTTCTCGACTTTTGATGCGATTTCTCTGATTTCAACCGCCAAATCACCCTCTGTTCCGTCCTTTCTGAACGGTATGCCGAATAAAACCGCATCATATTCCCCTGAATTAATGAAATTACCGATTTCATCAAAAAAACTAACGTTAGATACATTTTTAATCGGAAACGCAAATTTTCTTTCACGGTCAGAATGCGCAAGTCCAATCTTGCTTAATCCGTAATCAACAGCAATAATTCTGCCCATAAACAATCCTGATGAAATTTGAATTGTGAATTATAACAAACTGAAAATGTGAGATTCAACAAAGCTGACGAATCTCTGAAATAGCGTAGAATCAACTTGCGAAAGCCAGTAAACTGCACCTCCACAGATTATTACACTCATTATTGTTAGAAATATTAACCTGCTTAAGAAACCGCCAATCAATGTTTTAAGTACACTCCTCAAAACCAGGGAGATACAAAATGTGAGTATAAAAACTGGTACAACAAAAACGTGCCAACTTTTCAAAGCACTTGAAACTTCAGTAAAATCAGGCATAAAAAACAACAAAATGAGAGAAATAATTGATGCTGGTAAGACTGCAATTCGGTAATCCAGCCTGGCTTTCTTAATGATTCTCGTTTTCGCATACTGTAAAACATCGTGTTTGCCGATAATCGTCGATAGATTCTTGATTATTCTCTTACTTTCACGCACTCTGCTCTTACTCAGCGATGTTTTAAGTCGATTCTGCAAATCCTGCACCAAATTCAGATGTGGGTCGTCGTCAGGATAAATCTTATAATCCTTCATCACAAAATCCGCACTGAAACGCTTGTCAGTGCTTCCTTCTTCCTTAATTTTAGCAAAATACTCAAATCTCAGTATTTCAATCTCGTAAACCTTGATTGCGGTTGCAAAGAGCTTTTTATTTGCATTCCCTTCTTTATCAGGTTTCATTTTCTCATACAATTTCAAAATGGGTATTGTCAATTCATCAGGCAGAATCTTCTGCATATCGGAAATATCAGGCAATCCTTTAAATTCCTCTGCTAAAACGATGTTAGAATAGCGTTTTTTGAGGTCATGCAGTTCTGCATCGCGAGGATAAAATTCTGCTGGATAGAATTGACTTTCAATCTGGTTTTCCTGCTCGATTCCAAGATTGAGAAATCTGAGAACCTGACCCCGACCATTGCAGGTTTCGCAGTTTACAAAACCCTCGTTATGACATGCTGGACACGTTACACCACCGGTGCCATCACATTCTGGACATGGTGAAGTAAATTTATCGGCTTCAGGTGGATATGCACCCATTCCTTCACATAAATCACATTTAATGCGACCAATGCCGTTACACTGGGTACAGCTGAATCTACCTTCACCATCACAATTATCACAGTCAACGAGTGTAAATGATTCAACGACAGGTTTATTAAAACTTCCACTGCGATAGCTGAATCTGTCATGCGAATAATCCCACTTATTAACGGTTTTCGCATTAAATCTGATGCCTCTGGGTTCTTCACCTTCGTAAATCTTCTTATGCCAGGAAAGCTTGCGCTTTTGGAAGAGAAAATGAAACTCAAAAATGTACATGAAACGCCTGGTCAGTTCCGCTGGTTTGATGAAATCATTGAGCGTCGGATACGTATGACCTTCGGTGTTTTTACAGTAATTGTCAAGGTAAAAACGTACGTTACGCACTAAACTGTGTGATTTTCCGAGAACCTCAACATCTTTGTAATTCAATTCCTTCCTAAGTGAAGTATCGTTTAGAGTTCGTGTAGATATTTTCTTAGATGTGCTGAAATCGTTTGAGAGAAACCCATCTTCACCAGAATCGGTAAATGTCTTTGGTTTCGCTGGTCTTGAAGGTTTGATATCAATATCAGTCATTGTTTCAGCAGATCTCATCAATATTTTTGGAGTGTTTGTTATTTTTGCTTGTGCTTTCCCCGACTTTGACGGTGTTTTCTGTGTTATGTGTGGTTTTGTAGTAGTTTTTGCGGATTTTATAGGTGCTTTCACAACATCAGCATCTGATTTTACGGGATTTTTCTCATCTTTAGTCTTCGCAATCAACGGTTTTTTCTTTTGAATAACTTTTTTTTGCGATTCTTTTGACTGAATCGCTGAATTCATCGTATATGCAACAATATGTTGTGATTTTGCTAAAATTCCGGAACGTGCAATTGACGCAATATCAAAATCTATTATTGTTTCTCCGAAATCGACCTCCTGCACATCTTTATCACTTGCGTTACCGGAATTCTGCTTGAGATAATCTTCAGGTACATTGAGATGTTTTGGAGGATTTTCAAGCATCTGAAACAGATCGAGAAGCTTAGATGTTAAATTTTTAAGGTTTTTTTTACACATTTCAATTGCTGATGCATCATATTTATTGACAATCTCAAGTGTTCCTTTCAAAAATTCGCCAACACCTTCATTCCAATGTCTTTTGAATGTTTCGGTACTTTTTATGTCAAAATCTAAAAAAATCTCCTCATCAAGATCGAGAGCTTTATGCAAATCGCTTGTAAAACTGCGCATGCGACCATATACACTCTCCCAATCCGCAACAATTTCTTTGACAAGATGACTTCGGTCAGCAGATTTTTCTGAAGCCTTGAGATTCAGAGATTTGACTGTTACATTGTTTATTATCTGTGCCAGATCGGTGATGACAATCTCGAAATTCGCCAGCCCTCTAAACCCATATGCTCGCGCAAATTCTGGAATCTCAGCGATAAGCTTGGTCGAAAGCTCGATTGTCGACTTGAATTCACCTTGTGCAAGATGATTTGCCAGCATACTTAATGCCGTTGATTTATCCATAATTCTCGCTATTTATCAAGACTATTTATCCAATTAATTAAACTGTTTTTTACTGGAATCCAATTGCCAGTTTCTATCTCAGCAAGATTTTCTTTGAGTCGATTTCGACTATCCTCTGTTAAAGCGAATTTTTTGAGTATGTTCACAATTTTACTTGAAAATCCAGCGAAATCATCGGAAATTTCATCGTTTTCCATAATCTTTACCGCTACACGAATTACGTCATCAGCCTCATTAAGCTTCATCCCGAAAAGCCCATCAGCGATTTTCTCAGTAAGTTCCGGTTTGCGGAAAGTTTTACTTTGACTAAGATATTTATTAGCTATTTCAACCAGATACGAATTGTTATCAAGACTTAACACATCAATGACAAAAGAAAGTCTGCGATATTCGTTATCGTTAATACCCTTGAATAGCAATTGCGAGTTTGCAAACGCATGCGGAAGTAATGTTTTTGCCCAGTTTGCTTTGATTTTCAACCAGAATGTCTCAGGCATAATTTTGTTGCTGTAATCATTAGTAATTCTCTGTGCCAAAATCTGAGTCGGATTTTCATTGATATATTTTTCAATGTGTTCAATGAGTTTTTTTGAGCTAAATGCAGGATTATAGAGCATTTCATATACTCGTACTATCATTTTGTCAGGTTTCTCAAGAGTTATAAGTCTGTCAAACGCTTTGGTTTTGATAATACTATCGAAATCCTGCGAATTCACGATAGCCCATAGTTCATCAGCGTCCATGCGTTGAAGCCGAAGGGTCGAATTATCATTCGATTCAATATTTAAGCTGAAAATGACAGTTATAACGAGAAACACAAATGCGATAATGATAAATATCTCAAATGGCGTTAATGAGTTCCTTACTTTGCCGTTGATAGCGTCATTTGCAGATCCATTAGTATTGTTGAAGCCCATAAATCCTCGATCTAAGCAACCGTACCCTTTGTAACCTGTAGAAATACATCTTCCAGGTTAATTTCTTCTTCCTTAAACTGTAGCAATTCATAACCGTAATTGATTAGCAATGCAGCATATTTACTGAAATCTTGTTCTTCCTCACTAAGTTTCAACCTGATAAATTCGACCTTTTCACCTTCTCTGATTCCGCTATTTTCACTCGATTCATTCTCTCTTGTTTCAATCAATGCCTCGATAACACCCGGTTGCTTGTCGAGAAGCATCGCAGCAGATGACATATCACCTTTAACGCGAATATTTAATATAATACCGCGCTGAATTTCCCGCATAATCTCATTTATCGGTCCCTGGTACAAAATCACACCTTTTTCGATAATGCCAATCGAATTACAGATTTCAGTAAGCTCGGTAAGGATATGCGAAGAAATTACAATTGTCTTACCCATTTTCTTGAGCTGTTTCAGTAGTGCCCGAAGCTCAATTCTCGCTCTGGGATCAAGTCCTGAGGCAGGTTCATCGAGAAGGAGTATTTTCGGGTCGTGCAGCAAAATTCGTGCGATATTCATTCTCTGCTGCATCCCTCTGGATAAACCTTTCAGATATGTTTTCTTTTTTATCGACAAATCTGTGAGTTCGAGAACGTTATCGATGAGTGTCTTCTGTTTTTCTTTGGGAATGTTATATGCACCTGCAAAAAACTGGAGATATTCTTCAACTTTCATTTCCTCATAGAGTCCGAAAAAATCAGGGCTATAACCGATAAGTTCACGCACTTCCTTTGGATTGCGTCTAATGGAGTACCCATTCAGAAGGGCATCACCGTCAGTCGGTCGCAAAAGGGTTGCCAGCATTTTGATTGTCGTGGTTTTACCTGCGCCATTTGGTCCGATAAACCCAAAAATATCACCGTTTTTAATTTTCAGATTAATGCTGTCAACTGCAACCAAAAATTTAAACTGCTTCGTGAGCTTGACTGTTTCTATCATCCAATCTGACATCTGCATATCCGTAAAAAGAGAACTGAAAGTTGTTATTTAAATATAATCCGACTTTTGATTTTATTATTTTACAATATCATTGCATAATAAATAACTTAGAAAATCAGGTAAACCTGCTTTTACTCACAGCATTGGCA
>CAYZQB010000052.1:0-17541 GCA_964480395.1 uncultured Planctomycetia bacterium | reverse complement strand
TCATGCGCTGAAAACAGATTTTTCATCGATAATCCAGTAATAACACAGAAATATGCTCTATCGAATTGATACTTTCGCTGAATTGACTGCAAATAAGAGCCATTATAATTTTCAATTGCAGAAACTTTTTCACCCGCTGAATCTGTTACTAAGTCAACATTGTCTGTCCGTCTCTTGATTCTGCTTGTAAGTTTGCGAGAAAAAATCTCCGAAAGATTAATCGTTTGCGAATCAACTTTCTGAAAAAGCCGTGCAAGTTCTGCATCTCTGTAAATTATTACCGGAAAATCGTTTATTTCATGTCCGCTGAAATTCAGACAAGGCAGCACCACTATTTTATTGTTGGTATCAATATCTTCTAGCGAAATCCCGCTGCAACCCGCTAAAATCAACGCAAATATCATTAAAAACAGTTTTTTGAGCATAAATCACTATTTGTGTTAACTGAGTAAACATGATATTAATTGCTAAGCTGGTTTCAAAATGCAAAACTACAATTATGTAAACAATTTTATTCAGAGGATATATGAAATTATCTCTGGGAGCAACTTATGCGATTTATGGGCTGCAATATCTAGCTCGTAAATATGATAATATTGTTCCCGTAAATGAAATTGCATCGGTTTTTCAATTTCCTGCGAAGCACTTGGCGAAAATATTTCAGAATCTTGTAAAAGCAGGATTGCTGTTGAGTGAACGCGGTATTGGCGGAGGTTTCCGGCTTGCGAAAAAACCCGGTAAAATCAATCTTATCGATATAATCGTAGCTGTTGACGGACCGATTATCGCAAAAGGTTGTTTTCTTAAGCAAAGCGATTGTAAAAAGCTGCATATTTGCAAAACCGCAAAACTTATTCAGGATGCTCAAATTATAATGATTGAAACTTTCAAGAAAATCACACTTGAACAATTAATCGATTCAAGTACCGACTGTCCCTAACTGTTAATATTGTTATGTCTGAACCATTTGAAACCGATAAAAATTGTAATCTGGTTTCTTGATGTCTTATACTGAAAAAAGTGTTGAGTAACAGAAAAATAATAAAACAATGCGTAAATAATTTGAAGCGTCTTGCATTTATGAGTTTATTCGTTAAGATATTTTTTCTTCCCCGAAAATCCCCATTGGAGGTTAAATCATAATGCGATTTTTCCAAATGTTTATAGTTTTTCTTACGATAATAAGCCTTTTCATTGGCTGTACAAATACTGACAAAATCGAAGAAGAAAAGAGAATTGCTGCTATAAAAGCTTGGGATGACAAAAACGTCAAGGAAAAGCCATATCCTTCGGTTGATTGGTTTTGGAGAGATTATTTTGAAGCTGCAGTTGATTTTATGAACAATGCTCAGCGCAGGGGTTTTTATAAATGCACCACAGAGATAAAAAAACGTCAATACCTCAAAAGGCTTGGTATCGATGTTCTTGTTGATATGAATGAGCTGCTGAGAGTAAACATGACCAAAACTGATGTCAAGTATCTCGTTTTTGGTAAGGATACGATTTGGCAGAACGATTTCTTTTATCTTGGCGATACAATCGTGTTGATGGGGTCAAGGTTTAATGGTGAAGGTTATACGCATATGTACTTCAACTTTGATGACGGCAAGTTGACCAATTGGGGAGCATATTCGAACCTTGAGGAAGAGGATGAAGGTGAAATCAAGGCGGAGTCTGCTAAAATCATCAGAACATTAAATAAAATTATCAAAATTGGTGAGTCGATGGAATCGATTCGCAACAAATTCACATATTTTGCAGAGCAGAACAACAATATGCTGAGTATTTACCGCGATAATGAGCTTGAAGCACCGGAAAACAAGAAGAAACTTACACCGGTTACGTGGAAAAAAGAAGATGACGATCTGCTGAAAGCACGAGTCGAAGCATTCATGAGTCCGTTCTATCTGCTTGCCGATAAAATTAAGTCTGAGGATGAACCGCTTGGTTATAAGTTGAAATTCAAAGAACCGTACGTTGAGGAACACCGCGATATTACGTACTGGCACTTTTATATGCCTTTTGGCGAAAGACAGATAAAATATACGATAACGTTCAGGGACAGACGAGTTAAAAGCTGGAATGCTGTTCCGGTTCCCAAAGAATATTAATCCACAATTTAGACAGATAACAGATTTAACAAAAAAAATTTTAAAATGATGATATTTGGTTTAATTGTATAATGCAAATATTGGAAAAAACAGATGTGTGATGAGGTGGAAAATGAGTATATCAAATATGATTATAACACCTGTATCCAGTTTAGCATCGAAATTCGGCAAAATTAAAGCCAGCAAGACCAATCTATTGTCGATTACAAAGTTTATTTGCCAGACAGGTACATGCTTGCTTCCTGGAATTGGTCCTTTGATAGGCTCAATAATTGGCTCGACATTGGAAGCTCAAAAGGATGCCGCTGATGACGAAAAGCTTCTTAAAATGCAGGATGAGATTGAAAAACTTCTAAATGAATCTGATGAATTTAAAATGCTGATTAATTCCAACAATGAAGAACTCGAAACTAAGTTCGAAAAAAGTTTTGACATAATAACAGAGCGAATCGGCAAGGAATTTGACAATTTTGAAAAGGAGAATTCGCTGATTAAAGAACTGCTCAATACAATGGAAGCGCAGAATTTACAAAGCTTTGACGAGATTACAGCTTATGTAAGTGAGAATGATGAAACATTGACATCAATCAATGATTCAATTTCTAAAATACAATTTGATATGAAAGAAGCATCGTATTATTTGGAAGTAATTGATAAAAAAATCGATGAAATTCTCGGGAAAGTCAATAGAATTACTACATTTAAATGGTCTGAAAAGAATTTGAAGACTATTGAAACTCTTAATGCAAAGAAAGTAATTTGTGATCGAGATGGCAAAGACGTAAACCTGTTCACAGATGAAGTGATGAATGTGTATTTAAATGCAAAAAAGAGCGTTGATAACAAAGCAATCCACGAGAAAGTTGCTGAAGAACTGTTTCACAAGCTTGAATCGCAGATAATTAAAATCCTTGAGAGTGTTCCATACAAGATTTTGTTTGTATGCAATGATAGAACTGAGATTACCAATCATATGCTTACACTTTTTAAGGAAATTGGATTGAGCCAGTCTTTTGTGCGGAAGTTTGCAGAGGAGTTTGCTCCGAATTTCTGGAAAGCTGAAGGTAAGAGAATCAAGCTATATTACGATACTGGTAGTGTTTATGATAAAACAACACAGAACATTATAACCGGTGTTGGCGGATTCGCTGCAGGTGTTGCTGTTGGTACTGTTGTCGGCTCGAAGCTCAAAAACAACGACGACAAATAATCTATTAAACGATAGTGTGAGTTTATTTGGAATTTGTGATGTCAGGCATTTTGGACAATGTCGATACGCGATAATTCTTCTCAATGGTTAAATTCGCTTTCAATGGAGTTATGGTTCCGCCGTATTTCACCATATCTGGAATCGAACTTTTCAAATCTGTTACAACAACTTTGAATCTGCCCACTTGTTCACCCTCATTGTTGAAAACAAAGAGTAAAAAATCTTTAGGTAACTTTGTACCTTCAGGAAAAATAACCATTGCATTGAAATATCTGTCAGATCTAGTAATTTCTAGAATTTTACCGGTAATAACATTCGGATTACTGCCTTTTTCCGGTAATTCGACCTCATCTTTGTCTGTTGCATCATCAGTTGTATCACCTTTTGTTTTTTTCAAGGCATCCTCAAGCACTTCCTTTTCCTTCTGCAGAGTTTTGTATCGTTTGTCTTTTTTCTCAATATCATCCTTTGCATCCTTTAAATCTTTTTCAATCTTGTTTTTTTCTGTCTCAAGTACTTCAATTTTTTTCTGAAGCTCAGCGTATTGTGCTTGAAGCTGCTTTGTAACTTCCGCTGGAGCAGTCTGAGAAATATTTGTGACCATTTCAGAAAGTTTCTTCAAAATCTCGTTTTGTGCTTCGAAATGCTTTGTCAATATCTCATTTTCCACTCGAATCTGAGCATTCTCTATTTTACCGATTCGTTCTTCGAATTTTTCAATCTCACCCTCAAGTTCGAGTCGTTTTGACTTTTCAATTTCGAGTTTATCAACGAGAAGTGTTAGCCGAATCACTTCCTTATTGAGTTCATTGATTTTTGCATCTGTTATCGGTGATGTTGCGTTGGTTTTGCTTAAAATAGCTTCTACGCTGTCTTTGAAAGCTTTATTCATTGAGGAAATCAGCACATTAATTTCTTCAGTGTTGTTCGTATTGTAAACCGGTGCGACATTTTTGCTTTTTTCAAGGTCTTCTTTCATCTCGGAAATAAGCTGTTTCACACTCGGATCAGTATAGGGCTGGCAACCTGTTGAAAACGTAACCACAAGAGTTAGTAATAGGATTAATGTAATGTTTCTCATTTTGTCCTCTTTATATAAACATGTTTGATGATAAAAAATTATACATGATTAATACGCTTACTATCAAATTTGTCGATTATGTTTCTTCATCATGCTGTCGTTTTCTGAATATTATACGTATCGGCACCTCTGGAAACGGGGACGATTCGCGCAATTGATTGACCAGAAAACGCTTATATTCATTTGGAAACATTTGTGGATTATTCACGAAAATGACAACAGTTGGTGGTGTTACGCTAATTTGGGTTGAATAATAAATTTTTGCGTTTCTCGTTCCAAGCCTTGGTGGTTTTCTGACTTGAAGCGCATTATTGATTATCCTGTTGAGCTCACCTGTGTTAATCCTCTGATTTGTCTGCTGCCAAAGGTCTTGCGCAAGATCAATCGTTTCCCAGAGATTAAGTCTATTTTTTACTGAGATGAATGAAATCGGAGCAAAAGCAAGCCCAGGAAGCCGGTCTCGCAGATATTTTTCATATTCTAAAACGTCGATACCTTCTTCAAGTGCAAGATCCCATTTATTTACAATAATAATGGCAGGTTTAATAGATTCAACGGTTCGAGCTGCAAGTTTCTTCTCAAGGTCTGATATTTCGTTGCGTGCATCGAACATAAGCAGAATAACGTCAGATCTTTTAATTGTTCCGAGAGCTCGTGATTGTGAGTAAAATTCAAAGGTGTTTTCAACTGCGGATTTTCGGCGAAGTCCTGCTGTATCAATTGCTACGAACTTTTTATCGTCATACATAAATTCGACGTCTATCGCATCCCGAGTTGTACCTTCGATTTCGCTGACAATCACTCTTTTCTCGCCAGCAAGCGCATTCACCAGACTTGATTTACCGACATTTCGCCTGCCAAGCATTGAAAGTCTGAGAATTGGCAACAGTTCAGCATCGTCATTTTCATCGGGTTGTGGTAATTTCTCAATTACTTCTGCAATTTTATCGCGCAGATCACCAATATTTCTTCTGCCGATAACAGAAATCGTAATAATATCCTCAAAGCCGAATTCATAAAATTCAGTCGCTTCTGCCTCAATCTTTGGATTATCCGCTTTATTCACGACCAGAATCTTGGGTTTGTCAATTTTCCGCAATTTGGTGCAAATATGTTTGTCAAGTGCGCGAATTCCTTCGATTGCGTCAACGACGAATAACAGCACATCAGCAGATTCAAGAGCAACAGCGATTTGCTGTTCCACATGCACGGACAAATCCTGATTATCAATGATACCAATCCCGCCAGTATCGACAACTTCGCATTTTCTTTCGTTGAATTCAAGCGTAACCGAAACTCTATCCCTCGTAATTCCCGGAGTATCGTCAACAATACTGATTCTGCGTTTTGCAAGAGCGTTTAGCAGAGATGATTTGCCAACGTTAGGTCTGCCGATGATCGCAATTAATGGATGCATGTTATATTCTGAATAAAATGAAACACATCAAAATATATTATAAACATCAAAAAGCAAACTATTTTAGGTCAAGTTTATGGATTAACTCAATTTACCCAATAAAAAAACCCGTCGAAACGGGCTTTTCTAAAATATTTGATTTGCTGTCTACCATGCGCCGGGCTTTTTCGGCAAAACCACGGGTGCAACCGGTATATTGATGATTTTTCTGGCAATTCTGTAAGCACTTGCATTTTCGTCGATAACATGAATCTCAACCATGATTGCTGGTGGCAGAAAATGCTGCTGTGCAAAAGGTTTGTCATCGCTGCTCCAGTCGTCCTGCATTTTAAACTTTACGCACTCAAGCTGAGTATCCCATATATCAGTATTGGGAAGCGGATTGTTCCCTGTCTGTATATTTGTACATTCAATAAATTTTATATCTTTATCATTGAGTAGTGCATCTCGTTCATAATACCAAATCCGCAACCCTCGAACATATGAACACACATCTTCTTCAATCGGGGTTTGCCAGAGAATATTACCATTCTCGGAGTCAATCTTGAACGGCTCAATTCTGCGTATCAAATATGCACCGGGTTTATCACTTGTTCCACCGCCTTCACCAATACGCTGCGGTTTCCTCTTTTTTAGATAATAGCGGATTCTGCAGACTTTATACTTTCTTATTTCATCCTCCGCATCGTAATAATCTGCAGTTGCGTAAAAGGACAATAAACATGCATTTGTAATGTTTTCATCATTTTCATCAGGTGGATATGGTGAATCATAATACCGAGCAACTTCATCCTCAGGAGAGCTTATCTGGATATCCCAAGGTTTTGACCTTAGAAGAAATTCATATCTCGTAAAATCATTACTGAGAGTTATGAGTTTTGACATATCCCGTTCCAATGTTTCAATCGCATTTTTCCCATTTGCCTCAACTTTTGCTCTGATTCTCGCCAAATCGTACATCTCCTGGGCACTTTGGAGGATTGTAGCGAGGATTGTAACAAGTAGCGCCATTAATCCAATCGCTACCATAAGCTCAACTAAAGTAAATCCTTGCTTTCTGTTCATATAACTTAACCTCCTATATTTTAATTATATTATGCTGGTACGTAGAATTCATATTTCAGAATAGGTTGAATACCTTCGTCAGTATTGCCATCCTGATCGATTTCGAAAGTTGGATAACCGTAGTCTTCGTTGTATTTCATGTATTCAGTTTTTTCCACATTGCCGTTTTCATCCCCTAGTACAGATACATCAAACTGCTTGAACACATAAACAGTTGCCACAAGCCAGTCCCCAGGGCTTAAAGTACCTTTTGTTGAATGTGTAACTGAGCGTCTAATAATAATTCTGAAGCTGTAAAAATGCGCATCATCTTCATCAAAATCCGAATCTTCATCCATGAATCTGTACGATTTATATCTCCAAGTTTGTTGCTTGATTTGAGCATTCTCGAAGGTAATCGCTTCGTATGGCAGATCGAGAACTCTTTTATCTATTGGTTCTTCAGATGTGAATTCATGCAGAATCTGTTCCTCATTTTTCAAATCTTTCGGATCGTCGCTAATCTGGAAATAAAATCCGTTTATTATTTTTGGGTCGTCCTCATCTCTGACTTCCTTGTCATCTTCCATTGAGAAATTCGGACCACCACCTGCAGTGTCAATTGTGCCGGGCATCTCTAAGCGGTACAACGTATATGTCTTGCTCGGATCAACAGGATCAACTTCTGTTCTCGGGTACTTCAAAGATGCCAACAATGCATCTCTGACTTCAAGCGCAATAATCGTCGCCTTTTGGTTTTTAATCGACAGATTTCCATTATTCACACCGACAAAAAAAAGCGCAATAACGCCCATGATTCCAAACGAAAGAAACATCATTGAAATAATGATTTCTATGAGTGTAAAACCTTTTCTTGACTGTGTATGCATAATTCACCTCTTTTTATTCTTCTTCACCACTGAATTTAATAAATTCGGAATTTTTCAATCTTATTGTTTTTGTTCTGCCTGTGCTGGGATTAATGTCAATCAAAATTGTTTCGTCACCGTTTGTTAGCCAAATATCAGCATCAGGATCTTCTTCATCCTCAATATTGAAACCTGGTATGTTTTCTCTGCCAATAATTTCCAGATGTCCATTTGGCATAAATATTATCATGTACAATCGTTTTGCCCATCCTCCTTGTGAATTCATACGATAATAATCATTGCAGATTGCGTTTGCCTGTTCAGCATAAGGCGTTGAGGGTGGAATCGTCGAATATATTTTAACTTTGTTTTCAACCCATGGTTTATTAAACCATAGACCCTTTGGGATTTTAAGTGGATCGTCGATTTCAAGTACTTCCCATTTACTTTCTTCTTCTTCGTTTCTTTCGACGATAAAAGCTTGCAGCATCGGTGGTTTGAGTTTATCCTCCTCATCTTCTAGAACAGAATTTGGATCCATGTGCCAGTGTTCGAACACGAGAAAAATTGGTTTACCGCTTGCAGATGCTTTCGAGCGATATTTCAAGAACGAGCCTTGAATAAGGTCAGCACCTCCGCCAAGTGATCTGCTCATTGTCATAGCTGAATATATCGGTACACCAAGCGCAACCACAAGACCGATAATACCCATTACCATCATTATTTCTATCAATGTAAAACCATGTTTTCTTTGGTACATGATATCCCTCCGTTCTTTATCTTTAACAATTTCAGCAGGATTAATTATAATGTGCAATTTCTATGCCAAATATAAGTTCAACCTTATCTTTCGTTAATAAACCAGTTTGTAATATCGTCATTTTTTGTATCCCCTGATTCGTTGAATGGGTCGTTAAGTTCGGAATCCCATTCATTTTCATCATTAATATTATTCGAGCCGGAAGACCAAATATCAGGTTTAGAATTCATTTTGGAGAGGTGGTTTATACCGTAATCATCCTTCCAATTTTGATGCTTTTTTGGGTTTAATCCTTTATCCGAGTGATTAAAACTAGGGAATTTATAATAAAAAGGAAAACCCCATGCATCGATAAAGGCAGTCATAGCAGGAATAGTTCGACCGCTGTCATCGTCATAGTGTGGTTCTTCGTTTAGAATTTCGCTGACTTCCTCGTTAGTCAAAATTTGAGTTACTATGCCGTAATTTTTCAGATGTTCTTCGATTTCTTTATCTGTTGGAAAAAGCATCAGTCGCAGGAATTCACCTCCTGTATACTGGTCAACAGCAACGCTATCGATGCTCAAGCCTGCGAATTCTCGTCGTCTGGGATATCCGATACCACTTGAGCCGGAAGCGACATTTTCTCTCTGACCGAACTTCTGGACGAAGCGGCTGAGTCCATCTTCAATAATTTTGATTCTTCTGTCTGTTGTACGGACTTTCGCTGGTTCAATTGTCCCAATAATTGCAACAATGAGAATTGCTGCAAGAATCGCGATAATTAATACAACGATTAGAATCTCGATTAGAGTAAATCCTTTTTTCTCCATTGTTTCCTCATTTTGTTACGTTTTATATTTATTGTTTAAATTTGTATCAGTGTTTTTTTCGTATCAAAATCTTTCATAACATCTGATATTTTGTGTATTTTAGTTTAAGTTACACTCTCTGTATTGTTTGCTAAACAAGGGATTAAAAGCGTTATTGTTATTGATAATAATAAACATTTTTTTATTAAAATATGATTTTGATGTTATTTATTTTTTTCTTCATCGTCAAGCAATAACGACCAGTTCGTAATATTATCTTCTTCATCTACATCATCTTCGAAAACACCATTCTCGCCTGCTGACCAAAGGTCATA
This sequence comes from uncultured Planctomycetia bacterium, assembly GCA_964480395.1. Lineage (GTDB taxonomy): Bacteria > Planctomycetota > UBA8742 > SKZP01 > CAYZQB01 > CAYZQB01. The sequence goes on along the minus strand of CAYZQB010000052.1, from coordinate 7,923 downwards.
AGATTTCTTGTTGTGTGCATTTTCCTTGTTCTTTTTACCTTTCCAGGGGTGATAGCGCATTTCCGTATTCCATCCGTCAACAAGCTCATATGGTTCATCGGTAGTAAGATTGCTGTCGCTGAATTGGAAAAAACCGTCATCTCGAAGCTTAACCACCATAATTGATGTCCCGTTTCCTTCCTGCTCATCACTTGCTTCAGGGAATCTGCCGAATGCGTCTTTCTTTGCATATTCACGTAAGGGTTGTTCGAGGGATTTGATTGTTGTTCGTGTTGTAAGTACTTTCGCTCTTCTAGCTGCATCCATGATATTAGGCAAGATAAGAGCAGCGAGAACACCAATGATTGTAATAACAATCAGTAGTTCGATTAGTGTGAATCCTTGTTTGTTCATTAATTCCTCCTGAGAAATATGCCTTTTTAGTAATCTCTGCAAAAAGTATGCCGAAGTGCGGATTATAAGAATAAATTGTGGATTCGCATCAAAATTCTTATAGAAATCAGCTAAATAGCACTAAATATTCTGACCAAAAAAATAAATTTTAATATTAAATTAATATATACTAATTTCTTCAGATGGATGAAATTTTTCTAATACAAACTGTTACATAATCGAAACAAGTGTTACATTTTATGGAAAATACAAAAAGCATGCGTATAGATTCCTACACAATTCTCCCAAAATGTGTAAAAATTGATACACTAATACGATAGTTATATTATCGGGTAGTTCATTGTCTTAAAGAAATAATACCACAGTGCTAAAACTTCTCGCGTGATAAAAAATGGCATACCCGAGGGAGTTCGACTTTCGCATGCAGGTATTGTGAATGCAGCAATACCGACCTTTTCAAATGAAAGTTTAATCCTGGCAAGATGATAGAAATGACTCACTGCTAAAACACTTTTTACGTCATAATCCTTGAAATTCTGTTTCAAATTCTGAACTGTTTCAAATGTGTTAAGTCCAAGATTATCCACAAAAATATTGTTAGGTGCAATGCCCTGGGATATCGCAAAGTTTCGCATTGCCTGTGCTTCAGTGGTTTTTCCAGAACCTGGACCTCCCGAACATATTAAATACTTGGTATAGCCAAATTTATAGAGGTGGCATGCTGTTAATATGCGGTCAGCGAGAACTTGGGACATTGTACCGTCAGCGTGGACCAGTGCGCCGAAAACAACAATTGCATCAGCATTGCGTCGATAATCTGTCTTGCCGAAGCAGAAAATCTGACCAAGGGTAAACACAAATGCACAAAACACGAATACAGTCAGTATTTGCAGAGTAACAATGACTTTACTGCGTTGTTTTTTGGGGCTTAGAAGCTGAGATTGATTGGAAGCGATTGATTTTGTTATCTTTTGAATATTTTTTTCTGCTCTATTATTGACGAATACGTTGATATGAAGATGAATCGGCATGAAATCAATGAAAAAGAAGAGTTTGCGAATGACTGATTTCAAAATATGCAAACTTTGCTGTTCTTTCGATATTTTTATTTTTTGAATTCTGCGAAACAAATAACACAAAGCAAACAATAAGAAAAAGGTGAATGGAATTGGAAGTTTGGTGTGAATTTTATTCTGAAACAACAAAATGTAGTATTCGACCGAGTTTAGCAACAAAAGAAGAATAAAAATGCACATTGAGAATAATAATAGAATTCTCCGACTTTTTTGCTGATTAGGATTAATAGCGTACAAAAACATAAAGAATCCAAGAAAACCCAAGAAAATGTTTGTTAAATATGCGGGAATGAAACTTATGTTAACAATCCAGTAAAATGTATTGAATCCTGCGAACAAAACTGCACCTATCCCGCTAAGAATAATGAACACAGACAGGAAAAGGGCTAAACCTCTTGAAACAACGTGATTTGAGTAATTGGTTTTACCGAATGTCATAAATACCGTAGTCAGCGTTAATACTTTGTCGGGTTTTACGGTAATATCTTTAATTATTTATTGTTCCGCATTTCCGTTTTTGTGCTGATGATTAGGGCGTTTAAGCTTAAAAAATTCCCTTAAAAGATATGCTGATGCATCTGCAAGCACACCCGATTTTACGTCGATACGATGATTTAGTCTCTCATCGTTGTGCAGATTGTAAAGAGTTCCAGCAGCACCAGCTTTGTGGTCATTCGCGCCATAAACGATACGTTTGATTCGCGCCTGCAAAAACGTACCCATGCACATAATACATGGCTCAAGCGAAACGTAAGCAATGCAGTTCTCAAGACGCCAAGAATTCAGCATTTTCGCAGCATTTTGAACCGCGATTAATTCCGCATGTGCGGTTGGATCGTTCGTCGATTCACGAGCATTCCTCGCTCTGGCAATAATTCTATCCTCATGCACAATAATGCATCCCACTGGTACTTCATCACATCTAAATGCTTTTACTGCTTCTTCAAGTGCTAGCTGCATGTACAAAAAATCGGTTCGTTCAGAATCAAGAACCTCAGCAGGTATTGCACAATTGAGATTACTCAATAATTCTTCAAGATTAAACTGGTTGTCGATCATAATTTTACTTGCTAAATATTTTTTGAATTGTGATTTGTTATAATACATGCTTGAAAAAATAGAAATTTATTTTAATAACTTCAAAACATTCAAAAGACGCGGAGCTTGTTAATCGGAGTAAAAAATGTCAGAAAAAGATTATTATCAAATACTGGGTGTTGATTCAAAAGCGAGTCAAGTGGAGATAAAAAAAGCGTTTCATCGGCTTGCCAAGCAATATCATCCAGACAAGAATAAATCCGCTGATGCTGAGAAAAAGTTCAAGAACTTTAACGAAGCATATCAGGTGCTTTCCAACAAGGAAAAGCGTCAGAAATACGATCAATACAGGAAATATGGCGGAAGTCCCTTTGGAGGTTGGCAAACACAAGGTGGACAAGGTACTGGTGGCAGGCAGGTTGATTTCGGCGGTTTTGGAGGTGGAGATGTAGATTTTGAGGATTTATTTTCATCTTTCTTCGGAGGAACAACGCGCAGAAGCCGGAAAAAACAGCCACAGAAAGGCAGTAATATTAACGCTCAGATAGAAATCGATTTTGAAACTGCGATTTCGGGTGGAAAGATACCGTTCAAAATCAGTAGGCAGGCGGAATGCAGCGTTTGCAATGGCACAGGATCTTCTGACGGCAAACGTAAATCCTGCCCACAATGCAAAGGAGCAGGAGTAATTCAGGACATCCACGGCGCATTTGCGATGAATAAAACATGCCCGGCTTGCGGCGGTAGAGGACATATCATTGAAAAACCATGCAAATCCTGTGCTGGTCGTGGAAGCACTTACAAATCTCAGACAATTGAGGTTGCCATACCAAAAGGAATCAGCGATAAACAGGTTATCCGGCTCGCAAATCTCGGGAATGCTGGTGAACAAGGTGCCAGTCCTGGAGATTTACATATTGAAGTTATTATCCGCAAACATAATGTTTTCAGACGAGATGGCAGGGATATTTACTCGGATGTTGCAATTGACATGGTTGACGCAATACTTGGCATAAAAATTAACGTGCAAACCATTGACGGAAACGTCGAACTCACTATCCCTGCTGGAACACAGCCCGGATCTAAAATGCGCTTGAAAGGTCGCGGAGTTGAAACCAGAATCGGCAAGGGCAATCATATCATCACAGTTAACGTAAAAATTCCCACAAACATCAATCAAAAACAACGCGAATTACTAATGCAATTCAAATCTGCAAAATAATTCACAAATCGCCATCAAAACCCGATAATTTGTTAGCAAATACCGGAATAACGCATGAATAAAGAGAGAAATACGTATTTTAAACAAACCGAAACAGTCTCGGTCTCAATGATGTTCATCCTGCCGATACTCGTACTCTACGAAATCGGGCTTTTCATGCTGAATCCACCCTATCAAAACGGCATCGGAGCAATATTCAAAATTCTGATAAAAACAATGGGTAAACGGTTTGACACTTCAAGCATAATCGTAATCAACTCGATAATTATCCTTATTCTCATAATTGCTTACTTTAAAAGCAGGAAAACTGGCGGTATTCGAGCATTATATTTCTTCACAATGCTCATAGAATCAACAGCTTATGCGATTGTTTTAGCGATGTTTGCATATATGTTTATCAATATTTCAAAATTCGCACACGAATACCTGAATCTATCAATGTTTATTGCTAAAGAATCTTTAATTTACGAAAAACTTACGTTAGTTGTTTACGCTATCGGAGCAGGTTTGTATGAGGAGATATTCTTCCGACTCGGACTTTTCAACCTGTTGTTATTCTTATTCGCACGTAAAATTTCAAAATCTAAGGTGAGTTATTCAGCACTGTTTTCAGCATTACTGATTAGCAGCATTCTTTTCGCCTTTGCTCATGTTATTGGGGACGCAGCGGCACTTTCGTGGAAACCGATGCTTTTCCGCACAATAAGCGGAATGTTTTTCGGAATTGTGTTTATACTCAGAGGATTGTCAGTTGCAGTCTATATGCATATTATTTATGATTTAATTGTGTTTATAATGTAATTTGTGCTTAGTATTTAACAATAATGTCAAAAATTTAAGCAATACTTTGATATAAATTTTCTTAAGCTATAATTACACGAGTTTGTCGAATTAATTGTATCCGAATTGGACGTACAATCGAATTTAACAGTTGCAGAGGAAATTATGTCTCATTTAGATTTTGAACTTCGAGATATTCCCCACATTGCGAGTGCTCAATTTATCACGTTATCAGGCGCAATTGATGCAGCAACCTCAATTGAATTTCAGGAATACCTTGATAATCTTGTGAAAAAAGGGACGTTGAATTTCATATTTGATATGAATGGTGTAACTTTTATCAATTCCACAGGACTTGGACTGCTTGTGAACCTTGCAGACAATGCGGTTGGGAGAAAAGGTTCATTGATTCTCATAAATACTCATTCGAAGATACGCATTGTGTTTCAAACGCTTGGGCTTGATAATTATTTCAAAATGTTTGGAAACTTGTCAAAAGCTCTACAGTTTCTGACGCACAACTTGCCGCAAGAACAACAGGATGTGATAATCAAATCCGCAGAGGATATTCTTCAAGCTGAACCACAGACAAAACATGCGACAGTTTCCGATAAAACAATGCCTGCACCTGTAATTGCGATGCCGATTAAAACACATTTAACATCTGTGGATAAAAAACCTACTGAGGTTATCAAGAAACCCAAGGTTCAAATACCTGTGCAACCTGTTCCACCACCTCAGCCAATGTATGCACCACCACCAACACAGATTCCTCAAAAACAGACTGATAGAATCACACGAATTATCGGAACGGAACAACGTAAAATTTCAGCATATATCCTGATTCCACCAACGCTTCCAAATTTTGGCTTGATCTACACACATGTCCAGGGAGCTTGTGTAAGTGTTAATGTGCTTGCTGCGAGAGTTGATTACAATGATCCAGAATACATGGAAAAAGCAATGCAGATGATGGCTAAAGTCAATTTTATCATCGCTGATTTCTCAGGTGCGGATAAGATTGTTCTTCAACAGGGTCATTTTGCTCGTTTTCAGCATAAGCCACCAAAGCCAATACTCGGAATCATTCAAGGTTCACCATCAAATCTTCCACCTCAATGGCAGAAAACATCGTTCATCTCATACAAAATGACAAATAAAGGACTTGTTCGACTTAAAACAATGTTAGAGCAAACGATTTCACGTGCTATGAGCAAGCTTTAGTAAATAATATCGAAATAAATATAAATAAAAATCTGTTGATATAACAAAAGACATTTCTTAAGGAGATTTCATGGAAACTCGCAAGATTTTTGAATATGCGTTAATGAAGGAAAAAGAAGGGCTAGAATTCTTTAAAAGTGCAGCAGTCAGAGCACAGAATTCTGAAGCAAAGTCAATTTTTTCTAAGCTCATTGATGAAGAGATTAAACATATTAAATTCATCAAGGAACAAATCGGTTCAATAAAAGATGGGGCTGAAGTTTCAAAACAGCTTGCAACAGAACTGAATGCCGACAATTACTTTGAAAAACGTGCCCAAAAAGACCTGCTTGAACAGACGATTTCTGAATCGATGGTTCCTGACATTTCAATTCTGCACTTTGCGTACATTATTGAACGTGATTTGAGTGAATTTTATGCGAAATCTGCTCAGGATGCTGAAGGTTCTGCCATGGAAGCACTTCTTATGCTTGCAGAATGGGAGAAATCACATGAAAAATTCTTCAAGGAAATTCACGATAAACTCATGGAAATGTACTCGAATCAACCATGGGGTGGGTAAAGTTTTCATATCACTAGGTTCATAACACTAGAACACTGATGCAACTTTAACCACAAGTTGTTTTACTCAATTTCAATGAAATCATTGAATCACTTGAATAATCATTAAAAATTTTCGTGTTTTTCGTGCCTTTCATTGTAAAAATCTAATAAGTTATATTTGTGTATAGTTGCGTACAAAAATAGGGGCAATAATGATTCAGCGTAGAAAAACACGAGTTGTGATGAAGGGGAATATAGCTGTTGGTGGTGGAAATCCGGTCTCAATTCAGTCAATGACAAAGGTGCCAACGACCGACATCGATGCAACAGTCGCTGAGGTTGAGAAATGCAGAACTGCTGGCGTTGACATCATGCGCATATCCGTGCCGGATGAAAAATCTCTACGGGCTTTCAAAATAATCATTGATAAGCTTAAACCTTCTGGGATTCCAATTGTCGCGGATATTCATTTCTCTCCGAAACTTGCCATTCTTTCTCTCGAAGCAGGTGCTGATTGCATTCGCATTAACCCAGGCAACATAAACGATGAAAAAATTGTGCGTAAAATCATCGAAAAAACACGTGATTTAGGGAAAAGCATGAGAATTGGTGTAAATTCCGGCTCGATTGTCCCCCGCGAAGGTATGCATGTCCAGGAAATTCATCAAGAAATCAATGAACTTATGGTCGCAGAAGCCGTACGCTGGACAGAATTCGCAGAATCTCTAAATTTTACGAATTTTGTAGTTTCTCTGAAATCAAGTGACGTTTTGCAGACAATCGAAGTTAATCGTCAAGCTGCGAAATTGCTTGGTGATATTCCCATGCATCTCGGTGTAACGCATGCTGGAACAACACAACATGCTAAACGCAAATCAGCGATAGGCATCGGAACGTTGCTTGCAGAAGGCATCGGCGACACAATCCGCGTGAGTATTGCTGGTGCTCCTGATGAAGAAGTGCATTTTGCGCGGGAGTTGCTTGCGGATTTGCAGCTTCGCCAGCGTGAACTTGATATTATCGTCTGTCCTGCGTGTGCGCGAACTGTTGTAAACGTTGAGAAACTTGGGCTTGAGGTTGAAAAAAGACTCGCAGAGCTTAAAATTATGACGGTTGTGAGCATTCTGGGTTGTGCTGTTAATGGTCCGGGTGAAGCAGCGGAATCGGAGTTTGGAATCGTCGCTGGCAAAACTAAAAGCTGGATCTATAAAAACAAAGACCGCGTTCTCGAAGTCGCAAATGAAGACCTTGTCGAGAAATTCATATCCTACATCGTTTCGGAACAAAGCTGAAAATGGTGTACATCCCGGACTTCATTGCGAGGGTCTTATGAAATCAGATACCGTCGCAATCTCATGGTTTCCATTGAGTATTCGCAAACCCATTCAAAATTCACAATCATCGTAAAACATTGTTCATTCTTCGCTATCGCTAACAAAATAAGCGAACTATTATAAAAATCTCCATATTCGGTTAGCAACCTTGCATAATCTCTGAGATTACTACGCTTCGCTCGTAATGACAGTGCTTTTTTTATTCATGAACATTAGTTCAATACAAAATAACCGGAATTCATCAGCATTATTAACAAAACATTTTGCAAAATTATAGCATAATATACGATAGAGAATTATTATGATTCTAACT
>CAYZQB010000051.1:14544-18420 GCA_964480395.1 uncultured Planctomycetia bacterium | reverse complement strand
TCATCATATGATTTTGGAACATTGACACTTGCGACACCTTCACAAAGCAAATCACAGACTTTCATAGTTTCGAATCCAGGAACCGGTACATTAACCATATCCGCTATTGCAATCACCGGAATCGATGCAGTGAATTTTACAATCACTTCCGGCGGTAGCCCCGTGAATCTCGATCATGGTGATACTCACCAAGTTGTTGTTAAATTCGAACCTATTCACTTCGGTGCAAAACAAGCAGCAATCCAGTTTACTCACGACGGTGTATCACCTGCATCACCTCATAATGTAGCATTATACGGCAATGCTATCGGACCTGATTTCGTGCTGATTCCCGAAGTTACAGCATACTCAATGGGTGACGGATTAGTTAAGAAAAACAAACGTAAAGGTTTTTACATTAAAAACGGTGGTAATCTGACTTTACGTGTTACATCAATTACCATTTCAAATACTACTGATTATTCACTTGTAAATGCTGGTGCCAAAAATCTAACCGCCAACGACATAACATATTTCTATCTAGATTTCAGCCCACAATCTATTGGCAACAAAGGTTGTACACTTACGATTAATCACAACTCAACTGGTTCACCACACACTGTAACTGTCTCTGGAAACGGTATCGCTTCTGCTGACGAAATCTTTGAGAATTTTGACGGTAGCAGCGCGCCATCCGGCTGGGGTTACACAGGTATCTGGCAGTGGGGAGTACCAAGAAATGTCGGACCAAGTTCTGCGCAAAGTGGTACGAAGTGCTTTGGTACAAATATCAGTGCAAATTATTCAAGAAACCAATTTTGCTATCTCGTTACACCAAACATGAATATGACTGCTGCTTTAGCACCAAAAATGACTTTCTACATGTGGATGGACACATATCATTGGGCATCTTATGCTCAATATCAAGCTTGCGGATGGCTTGAAATTAGTACGGATGGTGGAACTACTTGGTCTCGCACTGTTACACCTGACCCCGCATATAATTCTACAGCAACTGTCAACGGCAATAATATTAACGTTTGGGGTGGTTATTACGGTACTTTGTTTAGAAACTGGCAGCGAGTTGATGTAAATCTCAGCAGTTTTGTAGGTAAAAGCGATGTTATGGTCGCTTGGTATTTCTATTCTGCCAATTACAACTATACAAGATCAGGCTGGTATATCGATTCTGTTTCAATCTTTGATTCCGAAAAACCAATGCCGAATAATCCAGGTCCACAAGACAACGATATAACTACGAAAACCTCAGGTGGTTCATATACTTTGAAATGGGATTGTTCTGGAGCAACAACATATGACGTCTTTTTCGGTGAAGTTAATCCACCTGTTTCTCGTGTAGCTAATGACATTTCATCAAAACAACACATAGTTACAGTTACAACTGGTAAGAAGTATTTTTGGAGAGTTGAAGCTGCTTCGGGCGGTACTATTATCAAGAGCAAAGTATTCTATTTCGAAACTGTTGCTGCTCATCCTACTGTTCTGATTAACGAGATTGAAACAGGCACCGTTGATTGGATTGAATTTTACAATCCTGGATCTTCAGTGGTTTATATTGGTGGTTACCAATGTACGATTTATTCTAAGAGCAAATCAAGCCCTGATGGTACATTTACTTTTGATACTTATTTGCTGTTAAAGCCCGGAGAAACAATAGTCTTTCACGATACGACAGCTTCAAGTACATATAGCAATCGAGTCGATTTCGATTTTGACTGGGATAATGCTGCTCAAGCCATTGAAGTTATACTAAAGAAGCATTCGTTCTATCCTACCAACGGTGTGGATTATATGAAGGTTAACACACTAGATTCACATAAACCAAGTGATTTGAATTGGTCGGGCTCAGCAACGTCGAATTTAACAAACTATTATAATTGGTATAGAAACTCCAGTACTGACACAGATTCTGCAACAAATTGGACTGTAAGGCGAAATACTGCAGATAAAGATGCTAAGAACCCCGGACAATAAAACACTTCGGGACGATATAATATAAATTGTATGTATGTCATTACTGCGGAGGAAGAAATCCAGTGACATAAGACGCGGTTTTTGTGTATAATAAATTTAAATGGGATTTCAGCGTTATCTGAAATCCCTTTATTATTGAAATTCTTTGTAATAATTAATTATGAATGAGATACAAAAACTATCATATGACGATTTAACTGAGCGAGATTAATATATTTTACATGTATATTCCGACTGAAATCCCAAGTGAATTTCTACTTTCAAGCTTAATCTTTGCAAGTCTTTTCGCATGGGATTCAACAAATGCATCTGTGGATGAAATATCTTCCGCAGTTGAACCGCTAATTCTCAATGGAGCTTCATATTTTTACACATAGGGACTAGATTGCGACCGAGTACACGACATTATTGACGAATAATTTTATAAAAAAAGGGGATGAATAACACCCCCTTATTTGATATCGATAATTTTAACCTTTATAACCAATTTCATTCCAGAATCTCGTTTGATTTTACAGAAATTATTTAACAGGTTCGGCTGGTACATCCTTTGGTTCAACCTTTTCCATCGGTTTTACTTTTAATTCACTCTTAGGGTTCGCTTCATTTGTCTGAGGTTTCGGCGCATATTTCTTGTGAAGTTCCGTGTAAAACTTCTTATACTCTTCCATAAGTTTCATATATTCCGGGTTCTCCTGCATTTTTTTCATTGCTTCTGCGCGTTTTTCGGGTTCAAGTTTCATCATACCTTCTGTGAATTTCATTAGTTTTGCGCGAAAATCTGCGAGTTTTTTCATCTCAGCTTCAGTAAATTTTGGTGCAGCACGAAGAGGTTTTGCTTCCATTCCGGGTTTTTTCATGTCTGACTTGGGTGCGTACTTCTTTTGAATCCCTTCCAAGAATTGCTTATATTCTGCGGAAAGTTTTATATATTCCGGATTCTTTTTCATTGCTTCGTATGCTTGTTTGCGCCCCTCAGGTGAAAGTTTCATGTGACCTTCATAGAATTTGGAGAGTTTTTGCTGATATTCCTTGAGTTTATCTGCTTCTGCTTTAGTTAGTTTTGGTGCTTCCATTCTTCGCGGTTCGATCTTCATTCCCGATTTTGGAACAACCTTTTTAGGTTCGACCTTCTTGTTTGGATAAAGCTCGTATCTTTTGGGTGCTTCCTTTGGTGGTGCAATCCGTCTGAACATATTGCCGAACATTTCCTTGTATTTTGGGTCATTCATGAGTTTTTTGATAGCTTCTGCGCGTTTTTCAGCAGGAAGATTTTTAATTTTTTCCATCATTTTTTTCATTTGTTCCATCTGTTCAGGTGACAATTTCAGCATTTGCATACCTTTGGCATTACCTGGCATGTTCTGCATTCCTTTGCCATTGCCTGGCACAACCTTATATTCAAGACGTTTTTTCTCAGGTAAAACCTTGAATTCATAACCTTTTTTACCTGGTTGTGCGTTAAATTTATCAGGTTGCATTTTATACATTTTGCCAAACATTCCTTTGAATTTTGGGTCATTCATGAGTCTTTTGATGGCTTCCGCGCGTTTTTCGGGTGGAAGATTTTTGAGTTTATCCATCATCTTTTTTACGTGTTTCATCATTTCAGGAGACATTTTCAACATCTGCATACCTTTTCTCTGTTCACCCTTTAATTCAAGGCGTTTAAATAGTTTTTGCTGTGGCATCTGACGTAATTCTCTGCCTTGCCATGTACCTTTTTTCTGCATCTGAGTGAATCCCTTATACTGCTGCATACCTTTTCGTGGCATCTGACCCGGTATCGGGCAAAATCCTCTGCCTTGTCTCATACCTCGTTGCTGCATCTGACCTTGCATCGGACAGTTCCCTCTACCTTGACCTTGTCTCATACCTTTTTGCTGCATCTGTCCGCGATTG
>CAYZQB010000051.1:0-14444 GCA_964480395.1 uncultured Planctomycetia bacterium | reverse complement strand
CGCTGCATTTGTCCGCGATTGTTGCCCTGCATACCTTTGCGCTGCATTTGTCCGCGATTGTTGCCCTGCATACCTTTGCGCTGCATTTGTCCGCGTTTGTTCTGCATGCCTTTGCGCTGCATTTGTCCGCGTTTGTTCTGCATTTTCTTTTTCGGTGTCTGCGGTTTCTTCTTTTCACCTAGATTCAATGCTTTGATTAACATTGCCTTAAATTTAGGGTCTTTTAAGCGTTTTTTAAGCTCCATCATAAACATTTTGTCGTTCATACCTTTTTTGGCACTTTTTTTGTCCTGCTTATTCTGATTTTTAAGCTGACCTTTTTGATCGTTTTGGTTAGATTTATTCCAACCTTTCCCTTGACCCTGACCTTGACCTTTGCCGTAACCCTGTGCAAACGCATTGCCTGCAACAAATATCAGCACAGCAAAGATTGCTAGAATTGTCATGTTTCTTTTCATTTCTTCCTCCGAAATAAAGTAATAATAATTATTAAATTCTATTTATTTCTAAAACCTTTACGGTTTCTACCCTTGAACTCGCGCATTAATTCTTCAATTATGTATTTAGAAAACTGTTTGGTTTCTTCTTTGGTTAGTATTTTCTCAATAAAAGTATTGATTTCACTTTGGTACAATTTTCTATGTTTGTAAAATTCATTGGCTTTTTCATATTTTCCATATTTTTCATAAATGGCTTTGTAACCAATAATTAGCTCCTCTGTTTTTTCCTTTGAAAGCTTCATTTTTTCAGCTGCTGAGTTCCATGTTTCAATATCACAGAGTTTCATAAAATTCTTAAAACCTTCTATTCCCATGCCACGAGTATTATTACCATGTCTTACTCGGTTTTTACTCATGCTATGTGGTGAATGCATTTCCATTGTTTCGAGAATTTGGAAAAACTGTATTAGTGGTTCGAATAATTTCTTATTATCTTTAATTTTGCTATATGTCTGATCCCAAATATTTGCCTGTTTTTCGATGAATTTTACTTCAACTTTATCTTCCTCATCACGTTGTTTTTTCAACAGCTTTTTTAGTTCAGCAATTGTTTTACCGTCAAGTGTAATCTGTTTTGCTATTTCTTCAATTTCCTTTTCAAACAACTCGTCACGCTTTTTTAGAAGTCTATTAATTTGTTCTTCTTTTGTCAGTGAACTCAAATTATAGAAAAAATAAGGATCATCTCTTTGTATCGTATGAAGCAATTGCATGTGCTTTTTACTTCGATTCCAGTTAATGTTAAAATATGCAACATGAAGAATGTTAGCAAGAAAAATCTCAGGTGGAATATTCCTCGATTTATTTATGTCATTTTTAACGGTTTCCTCTTTAGAATTATCCTTCAGATTTTTAAATTCAGCATTAAGAAGCCGATAAAAATTCTCAAGTGCTTTTTTTCGCTGATCTTCCGGAAGTTTTTTCAATTCTTCCCAACGTTGAATTATTTCTTTTTTCTTCTCGTCAGACAAACTGTCAAAAATCTTTCTGCCTTCTTCTTTTGTTATTGGATTTTTAAGAAATTCATCTGCATCTGATGCTTTATCCTTATCGCTGACATCAGTTTTATCCTGCGATCTGATTGATGACGAAAACATAATCAAAAGCAATACTAATCCTATACTCGCTATGTGTAATCTCATACTTTCCTCAGGTTCAGATTGTTGATAATTATTCGTTACTGTAATTATCAATATCATAATAACTGTTATTTAATGCTGACTCGACAAGAGCAAGATCAGCATTGCTTTCAAGTCCTGTTATTATAGATTCATCAATTGATGCAAGTTCCTCGAAATTGTACACGCTTGAAAGTAAATCCATGTACTCGAACATTTTTTCGTCGGGTTTTATTTCATCAGTGACTTTATCTTTTGGTGCTGGATTTGCAGTATTATCTACGAGATTAACATCATTTGTGTTTGATATTTCAGAATTGTGGGATTTATTAGCGAAGATAAAGACTGCGAGTGTTATTAGCAGCAAAATACTTGATGCAATTGCAAATCTCGTACTGATTTCCAGAGCTTTTCTCAGTTTTCTTTCTTTGTTATATTTGAATTTTAGTAATGCTAATTTGTTTTTGAATTCTAATCGAAGTTCTGATGTCGGATTGATTTCAGGCAATGTCTCGATTATTGTATCTACTGATTTTACATCTTGGTACATTTTTCGAATCTCAAGGTCAGATGTTATGAGAAACTCGGCTGTACGAGTATCGTCAGCGTTTAATTCGCCATCGATAAAGCTTGAAATCAGTTCTTTCTTTTTCTCGTTCATCATATCCTCAGATTTTCATTCTTTATATTTACAAACACAATTTAATCATCGAAGTATCGGAATTCAGTTTTTTCTTTCAAAATATGTAATTTCGAGTTCAGTTTATTCTGTCAACCTAATTTTGTATAGAATTGTTTCTGTTATAACGAGCAAAAATGCGATTTGTATGAAAAGTATCATAAATCTTGTATTATTGTCATCAGCACGTTTTTGAGGATTCTCAGGTGGCTTTTTCGGTGGTATAAGCATGTTTAATTTGCTTGATTCATCAAGGTTTATATCCGTTCTGATTGTGTTAACAGCAACAGAATATACTTTTTCTGGTGTTTGAAGCTGTGAAATTCCAGGTATTGCGGGATTTGGCAGAGGATGGATTTCATTTTTGCATAAATCGCTGAATTCGCAAAATTTATCAGCTCCAGGGCTTTTTAAAATTAAATTCTCAATGTAATGGTTGCAGGAAAAATCGATGTTCTCATCAGTGAAATATGCAGGTTTTAAGCGAAATTTAACTTCATTTTTGAAAAAAGCTCGGATGATCTTGCTGAAAAGTGTCGGTGCAATCTCCGACCGAACAAGGAAATCAGAATTCATCGGGCTTATCGAAAAACTGAAATGTACGATTATTTTGCTGTTTTGATGGGTAATTTTTCCTAGTATCCCAGCAGAGGAATCAAGCAAAGTTTCGCCAGTATTGGGAATGTGAAAGCTGACATTTTTCAGCGAAAAAAAGAGCTTTTGCAGTGGTTCCGCGTCGAATAAACTCGAATTCTTCCAGAAATACGCTGATGGTGCATTCATTTCCACGAAAGTCGATACGAATTTGATTATATGTGCATTATCGGGGATTTTTAGAACACTTTTCCCAAGCTGAATAACAACTTCAGGAGAATCCTTCAATTTCACCAGCTTGAGAATGCGCGATTCCTGAAGCAAATCGAATAAAATTCGTACAAAATCATTGTTAGCATCCTCGCCAATGACTGAAACCTTCGGCACAAAGTGGTTATTAGCTGTTAGAAATGCAAAATTGTTGGCAGGTCGTAAATCATAAGTGTTTGACTGATTTCGTAGTTCGAGAAGTACTGGAAATTCACGGTTAATCGTATATTTTTGAGTTAAATCGTGGAAATATAAAGGATTTTTTGCGGTAACTGCGTCAGTGAATGAAAATTCCTCATGCTCAGAATTCTCATATATTTTTGTTAAAATTTCCAATGGTATGCTGATGTTTATCTCCTCAAAAGATTCAATATCAACTTTTTGCAGAATATGTGCGCCGGGATGAACGATAATTTCAGCATGTGCTGGCATGTTCGAATAATTTTTAACAGTAACCGTCAGATTCTCCACATCAAACGGAAATTTGGGATTTTGCTCGATTTTGATTACTGCAATATCTGATTTTTCAACGTTTGTTGCGTTTTCTTCGAAAATTCTCAGGAATTTCACGCGCGATTGAATATGCTGGTCAAGTGAAGCAAGTGCTGGTTCAAGCACAGCTTTATTCAGAGTTACAAGCAGAATATCATCCTCTGGCTTGGAATGTCTTGCAACATGATTAAGCATAAAAGCAATGTCTGGAATCTCGAAAAGCAGACGTTTGTGCCATTCGATACTTTCCGCATCCTTGAGGCTCCGAATATGAAAACCGCCATCATCCTGAAAATATAGCTTCCCTTTGGTTTCATTCGCTGATATTTTCTGCAAAATCTTCCGTAATTTGACTGTCTGCTCGATATATGGAAAAGTCTCGAAAAAAGTGTCAACTACGATAAAAGCATGTTTTTCACGCTTTTCTTGCTGGTTTGCATCAATTTTTTCAGGTACAGGCTGCATTAGAGCAATTACCAAAAACCCAAAAATTGTCGTTGCAAGCAGAATTGAAATAAGTTTTCGAAGTCTGATCCTGCGTTTGTAACCAAGTTCCTGTGCTGCTTCAAGCCAGAGTCGATAATATCCAGTGCGCAAAATAACCCGTCGTCGCAATATCATGTATAGTGCGATTATAACAACAATTCCAAGCGATAATGGCAAAAACTCAGGTGCCAGAAATTTCATACACAATCTTTTGAAACAACACTTTTTAAAACATATGTTATATTATTGTTTATAAATTCCGCAAATAGGTTTGATATGGCTGACGAATTGCTTTCACCAGAATTTATTAATCATCTAGAAAGATTGCAGATTCAATCGAAGAAAATCATACGTGGCAAGATGAAAGGTGAGCGTAGGAGTCAGAAAAAAGGGCAATCAGTCGAATTTGCTGATTTTAGGCAATATGTTCCCGGTGATGACCTCCGATTCCTCGATTGGAACGTTTATGCGCGTGTTGAGAAGCTCTTTCTCAAACTTTTCATGGAAGAGGAAGACCTGAGTATTTCGATCCTTCTTGACGTATCGGGCTCGATGCAGGTGGGAAATCCATCAAAACTTCTGTATGCGAAGAAAATTGCCGCAGCACTTGCATACATCGGGTTGCGTGCGCAGGATAGAATTTCGGTATTTCAGCTCAATACTCGAATTAACAACGCTCTCACCAACATTCGCGGCAGGTCGAGCGCTCATCGCATTTTTGAGTTCTTAAAATCTGCAAAGCCAACTGGCACAACAGGTTTAGCGACAGCGATTCGCGAATTTATTCTCAAATATCGACGCAAAGGAGTTGTTTTCCTCATAACCGACTTCATGGACAGAGCGGGATTTGATGAAACTTTGAAATTATTGTATCAGCTTGAATCGGATGTTGCGATAATTCAACTTTTCAGCGAGGAAGAATACAATCCTGATTTAACCGAGGATTTCAGCTTGATTGACATCGAGGATGAATTCAAAGTCGAAATCAGCAAATCCGATTATGTCCAAAAAATGTATAAAAAAACGCTGGAACTTTTCATCGACAGCATACAAAAAAGCTGCATGAAAAAAGGATTTACGTACGCTTATGCCATTAATTCACAGCCCTTCGAAGAAATTGTACTCACAACATTGCGAAAATACGGGCTCATTAACTAATCTATGTTCTTCTTAACCAAAAAAACAACAAACAATTTTAATTGCACAGCAAATTTGTAAAATACATTATGATGCAAAAGTACAATAAATCAGGGCATTTATACACAAGCTGATTGGAGGAACCATGAGTTGGCCAGAAGTATATGTGAAAATCTTTGATGAACTTTGGGAGCAGATAAAAAAATACAATAATATATCAGATGATGAGAAACCGATTCTTCCGCCTTTACCAGCCAAAGTCGCCAAGTTTCCACCAGAAGATAGGCGATGGGTGCAGGCGTTTGTAACATTTATCACAATGAATTATAAAATCGACCTGCTTGAAGATTTTACACCTGAAACGCGACAGATACATGCTGGCAAACCTGAAGAGACTCAAAAAATAGATGAAATAAAGAAAATTGGTGATACTTCAGTACTTCGGAAACCATCTGCTTTTGACGACGTTATCCCACCTCCACCTCCGGAATTTACAAAACTTGTTGATATAGACGATTATATCGATGAAGTGCCTGTGTTAAAAGCTGGTTTCATGAGCTCGGATTTTGATTCGAATAGTCAGATTAACTCTGCAATTTTTAGTGATATGGCAAGTTCCGATATACCACCAGCTCCCACATTCGATCAATTTGATGAACCTTTGTCCGATTCATTCGCTCCGACACAGAAGATAGATCATGAATCGGTTAAGAAGAAAAACGACTATCCTGAACCGCCGGAATATCGCACCGACCAAGACTTTGATGCAATGAGTAAACAACTTGTTATGATTTTGACCGAAAACATGCCTGAATTTATAAAAAATACGATAATTAAAGATTTTTTAACAAAACGCCAGTCAAAAATCAAAGACAACCCACAGCAGCTTTTCAAGGACCCAACATTCATCGGAAGCTTGGTTCAACTGTCATCAAGCATTGGTGAAATGCGCGATATAATACCTTCGTTGAAAAAAATACACGAAGAACTTTACGAATTCCTGGGCAAATTACCCGGTGCCTTTATTCCGGATGAAGAAGATGTCGCGGAATTTCCGAAACTTTTCAAAATCAAGAACGCAGCGAGTATTATGGGTAAAGGATCAGTCATAAAATTTATT
This sequence comes from uncultured Planctomycetia bacterium, assembly GCA_964480395.1. GTDB lineage: Bacteria > Planctomycetota > UBA8742 > SKZP01 > CAYZQB01 > CAYZQB01. The sequence continues at coordinate 8,048 of CAYZQB010000051.1, read as the reverse complement.
AATCCCGCATATTTCATGCCAAAATCCAAGCGCCCGAGAATTCAATCAGACGTCTATGTTACCGATTATTCAACTTCTGAAGCTGAGTCATATGTTAGAAATAACACCAATCTTCTTCATTCAATTCTTTTGCAGTATTTGCCAAATCTGCCTGATATTTACACAATCACACTTGAAAGACTGAGTAAAGCTTTCGGTAAATCCAGCGAATTTGACATAAACAAAGAGGACTTAATCAATATCGTAAACGTATTAACTGAGTTGAATTACTTCTTTTCTGGTATTGAACATGAGCAGCTTTTTATCGGCATAATGAAATTTACTGATTGTCTGAGTGAGTTGCTATTAAATTACGATGTAAACGTTTTTCCGAGAATGGGATTGCCTTTGAATGAGGAGAATGTTGAGTTATTTGGGGATGTTGTTGTTGCTCATGTGCCAGATCCAAAACCTGAAAACCATGTTCTGAGAATCAAGCGTCGGGGTATCAAAACTGAGGATGAAACTATCAAAAATGCTGTTATCGTTGTGTCTGCAGGCGATACAATGAAGGAGCTGTCGAAATCATTCTCATTGGCAGCACAGTTAATGCGGTCACCCGTGTTTTATTCATCAGGAAAAAGAGGTGCTTTTTTCGAGAATGTGAGTAAATTCGACGAATATTTGTTGAAATTTATCCAAAATCGTGAGCATGAATCGAAATCATCCGGTTTTCTGCGTGATTTAATCAATCATCTCGACGAAATCAATCATCCAACCGGTGCTGCTCTTTCGAAACCCCTGCTGACAGTAACCGCAGGGATATCGAATTATCTACAACGCCGCTTTGCTATCGAGGAATTTCCAGTAATGGTCGGCTCAAAATATGACAGGTCATATTCAGTTAAAAATTACAGCGTTCAACGTGTGAAACGCTCAGGAAAGCAAATGGACACTATTTTGGGTGTGAGACAAAGAGGTTTTGCAAAGGGTGACGGTACATTCCTTCAAAATTGCATACTCTGGGTGGCAGAATAATAAGCTTTAAAATTTCAGATAATCCAAACAAAATTCGATTAATTCTGTAATACTTCTTATCTGCAACTGTCAAACACATGTTACTGTAATTTTATTTTTTAAAAGAATGAGTTTATGAGGTTTGCGTTAATTAGTGACTGCCATTTCTGGTCTATAAACATACTTCCTTGGAAGCTTGCTGGGAAACGACTCGTTGGTATGTCCAACCTTCTTCTATTCCGCAAGAAGATTTTTTCTCAAAAAATCGTTGAACGAAATATTAATAGGATTATTGATATAAAATCGGATTATGTTCTTTTCGCGGGTGATGCATCGCAGACTTCACTTACAACCGAGTTTCGAAAAGCCAGACACGTGTTTATGCCTTTGATGGACAAACTTCTACCAATTCCGGGAAATCATGATTACTACACAACCGGCACGCTGATTTTTAAGAGATTTGAACGAGTTTTTCTTGGTTTTGAGAAATTTCCTGAAAATGATGTAAATAAAACAAAACAATTTGCCTTCAACTCATATCCGTGGGTAAAAAACATTGGTGACAGGATTAAAATCATCGGTATGAATTGCGCATATCCGAGTTTTCAAGCTTTTGGTAAATATAAAATTAATCAGCACGAAAAACTCGCTGCTGAAATTGAACATGCCAAGCAAAAAAATCAGAAATTGATAATTATGAACCATTTCCAATATGCATATCCAAAGAACGTGAAAAAAAGTTTCAATCATTCATTGAGAAATTCCGAAAAGTTGATTGAGCTTCTAAAAGATGCACCTAAAACCGTTTATATACATGGACATATCCACAATCCGTGGGTTTTTGTGCCGAAATCTACACCGAATGTTTTATGCATCAATGCAGCATCAGGCGGGATGAAAACCGAGAAAAAGCCTTTTGGGCTTGGTTTTTACGAAATCGAAATCGATAACAACAATCTGATTATTAATCGGCAAGTGCCAGTTAGCGATAACGAATGGGAAACCGTTAAGGTTGAAGAATTCGCCAATTATTGGATTTAATTAATTTAGGTTGATTGTAAGTGTTTTCGAACATTTATCGCCGATGGTATCGGTAATCACAACATCAGCAGTAAAAGTACCAGCAATTGTTGTGGTACCCGTGATTTTGCCATCGCTGCTGAAGTTTAAACCATCAGGTGCGTTCGGTGCCCAATTCATAAATTGGAAAGTGTATGGTGAAACACCACCTGTAACATTGATTGTTTCGTCTATTGGGGTGTTGATTGCCAAATTAATTGTAGGATTTGTCAGTGTTGTAAGCCATGATGGTGTAAATTTCAGATCATCAGCAGGAATCGCAACAACATTTGGTGATAATGCTTCAATGTCCATAAATCCATTCTTGCCACTAAAGTTCTCAATGCCGATTGTCGCACTCAAGTCCAAAATATTGTTGCCATTACTGTAATATAGTAAAATCTCGTTTGTCGCTTCAAAAAGCTGAACCCCAAAAGTTACATGCGACGTTTCCCCTCCGCTGACAATTGTTACCGACTGCCATTCAACTGTTAACACACGCATTGGTGCAATACCAGCTTGTTCGTACAGAACCATGTCCTCATCACCATAATTCTCGACAATCAGGTCGTCCCAGAGCACAGCAATATAATTGTTCGGAACATTTGTACTGGCAATTGTGGGATTTATCGAATTTGGCGTAGTCGGCTCAACGAAAGATAGAAATCCGTTAGCTCCGACATAAACTTCGGAAAAATCCAAAGTAAAAAACTGAAAAGTGAAGCCAATCGGGATTTTCAAAAATTCTTCATCAAAAGGGGCATCAACATCAGTACCACTGAAGATTTTAACTTCATTACCCTCGAATCTAGTAAATGTTGCATCACGCGTAACGGCTGAAACGTTGTAAATACGTTGTGCAATTGCATGCCCTGTTAGTGCGATTTCAAGCGGTGAAGTTTCGTTCTCACCATCGTGAGTAATTAAGAGTTTTTCTGACGCAAATCCTTCAATCTGTGGCTTAAACGAAATTTCTACGTGGAAAAACTCATCTTTCTGCAAAGTTACTGTTGTTTCTTCCCAACCTGATAATATTTCAAAATCTGTTCCTGAAACTGAAATATCGGATATGTTTAACGGGAGAATATCCTCGTTGGAAATTTTTATGAATTGCGAATAATTTTCACCAATTTCAGTTTTTTCAAAATAAAGCATATCAGGAAAAATATCAATATGGTTAAACTGTTTGCCAGTACCCTTGAGACTGATAACAATGTTTAAGCTAACCCCATCTGCATTCCTGAAGTAAATATAGAATTCCGCTAATGCAAGTCCACCTGAAGGTTTCGCTGTAAAATTGATTTTAATGATATGTGTGCCGGATGCAGAAACCACGATTTCTGGCGGTGCTGCACCTTCAAGAACGTTGAACTGACTGACATGGCTTCCTTTGAATTCAGTACTGAATATTGTAATTGCGCTGTCTGTCTTGTTCGTTAGGATAAAAGTTTGTTCAGGAGTTTCAGCTGGCAGTCGTTCGCCAAAGTCGTAAAACTTGACATCAAGTGCTACACTAACGTTATTTCCAATGTCGCAGGATACAATCAACGTTGAAAGTACCAAAACAACAAACATTATATATATTCTATTTCTCATAACACATGCCCTTTCAAACTTCTCAAACTTATTATCACCTACGATTATAATAGTTTTAGCATAGAAAACTCAGATTTTTTGACATCGAAAAATTAAAAATCATTCAAATTAGATATAAGTTACAGTAACAATCCATTTTTTGTTGAAAAAATAATAAACAGCAAACTTGCGGTTTGCACTGTAACCTTCACCCAAATCGGTCTTAAGTTCCGCAGAAAGCACACCGCAGCTCTTAAAAAATGGCAACTTAGATTTAATTTCACGAAGTATCAAAGATTTCATTATAATTCTGCCCGGTTTTGAAGTTGGTCGAGAAACTGAAACAGCATCGAAGAAAAATTTCTTATTGGTTACCGGATAAATCATCTTATAAATGCTTTCCTTCGCACTGAAAATCAGAATCGCATAAAACCGACTCCGTTTCCCCGTTTGTGCAATCCAGGATTTTTCGTCCTCATTGAGAATAAGCGTAAGTGCATCAGGACTTATTATCCGGTAACGACTTTCGATATCGATGCCAATAGAATGTAAATCTTTGATGTCAGCAACAGCTGCACAAAATGCCTTGTCAGCATGAGTTATGCTGCCGGTTATGTCATTTCGCCAGACAGGCTCGTTATCCTGACCCATTAGAATTTTATTTGTGCCTATACCGAGTTTCAGCATGGCTTGTTTCGCACACCACCTGCCTGTTGCGAATTCGTTCTGGCGTTTCAACACAGATTTCTCGACGTATTTCCGTTCAATTGGCTCAAGTGTCGAAAGATGCTGTTCTTCTGTCGTGCCGAAGAACGTTATATTCCTGCTCGACAATTGCTTTGTTATATTTGCAAACATGTCCATAATAAAAACATTCAAAAGATTTGTAAAAAATCTGCAAATCCAATGGTGTCATTATTAATATTATATTATCAAATCAGAATTATTTTAAGACTTTTCAGAATCAGCATCTGTGTTTTCGTTGTTTTCATCCACTGATGTGTTGTCTGTAACGTTGTTTACATCAGTATTATCAGCATTCCCTTCAACGTTTTCATCTTTTTTTAATTGCCCAGCTTTCTGCATATGCGAGCGGAAAAACTGTCTGCGAAATTCGGTAGCGTTTTTGCGTTCCTTTTTCACAAGTATGATTACAATCACTATCACAATGACAACAATCACCAGAAAAATCCACTTTATGCTGCTAGTGTTTTCCACAGTCGTCGCAATCTGCCTGACTTTCAGAGCAACAATTCGGGGATTGGTGATAAATTCACCTTCCTGCGAAAGGTAACGCCAATTGAAAAGCATATACCCGAAAACTTCAACGGAATCACCAGCAGTTAAATATGGCTTTAGAATTTTCTTGCCTGTTTCCGGACAAACCGAAGTACCTTCAGGAACATATTTTCCCGTATGTGGATTAATAATCTCAACATTTAATGTGTCAAAGATAACATTTCGTGGTTTGTTATATTTTGTAACCGTGAGCGCACCCAGTCTGAAGGTTCTTATGTTGTAAGGATTAGGTCTAATGTTAACGAATTTTTTCATCGGCTGGGTTTCTCGGACAATCGGACCTAATTCACCAGTAAAACGAACCACCGGAGAAACCTTCCTAAAAACTGGTGGATTGTTGAGTAAATCGAAATATCCGATTGAAGTGTCATAATTTTTGATTAGTTTTTCGATTTCTTCTTCAGGCATAAATTTTATTGCATACAACATGTTTAAGAGTGCAATAATTGGCACTTTCTGCATCGTGTAGCTGTTACCGTCGAAAATTCGATTCAGCAATTCTTTGTCTATTGCCGGTTTGAGTGATTCTGCTTGTTCAATCACGCCCAAAACAATATGCGGCATAGATATCGAATCCTGCTTCACACCCTCAAGAACGTTCGGATCAACATAAGGTACACCGTAGAACGCACCGGTGCAGTTAACTCGCAGAGGCAAAGATTTTTCGTTGTAAACTCGTTCAGGTGTTACCCAATCAGGCAATTTAATTGCTGTGAATGAAACGAATCCAAGCTCATCTTGAAGTTTCTCATCAAGCTTGTTTCCCACAGGATAAGATACAAGATAGCGAAATGCGAGAATACCTTGCCAAACATGTGTTTGACCGTTTATGTCGCTGCTTTCAATATTGAAATATTCTATTGGTTTTTTCTCAAGTTTGAAGATAGTTGCTTCAATCTCGAATATGCGTCCGGTATAATCCTTCAATTTGTTTGAGTTTTTGTATGTTTTGTACCATGTGTCGATTTTCTCACCCTTAGCTTTAATTTGTTTGAAAGGATTTGCGAGTTTTTTAACTTGCAAAGCATCTAAGGAATCCAGTTTTGTCAGAAGTTCAGCATGAAATGCTGGGTTCTCATCCGAATTATAATCGACTTTATCATATACCCCGACAGCCAATGTTACCTTTGGTTTAAGCCCGTTTTCATCGAGTGGGATTTTTTTGTCATCAATTTCAAATTTATCTAGAGGATTTTCAATTTGTAAATCTGGTTCAGCTTTTTTTTCAATCTCAGAATTACCAGAATTTTTGTCATTATTTGTGTCAGAATTTGATTTCGGTGCGGATTTCTCGTCATCAGACGTATTCGAAAGTGTTTTGGTTTCAGATTCGACCTCAGATACAAGGGGATCCGACGATGGAAGCTGAAGATCCGAGTTATCATTCGAATTTTCCTCAACGATACCAATATTAGGAGAGAACTTATCGTCATCTTCATGCTCTGAATACAATCCCTCAAGTGCTTCGAATTCGGTTGTGTCTGACCCTTGCTTTCTGGATTCATAGATTTCCGCCAGTGTCGCAAGCAGATTGCTGCCAACCAATAATATCACTCCGATAATCGCGATAATCAATATGTATAACTTGAATTGCATATTTCTACTCATTCCTAAAAATTTGCGCTGATCCGGCACAACAATCCTCCCAAACAACGGTGAATCTACTTCACGTTGATTATTCTTAGCATTATTTTCTTTCATGAAATTAAGCTTGAATGCTCCTTTGTTTTTCGAATTCTGCTTGTTGTTGCCTGTTAATTTGAAGTGAACCTTTTTATCTTTAATGCCAAAATTGAACATTTCATACTCCGAATTCAGTTAATGAAACATAATCATATTAACAATTTATATAACGAAAAACATTCTTGATTGTTCAGAGTCAAATATTACAGGTTAAAATATTCCTTAACAAATGTAAATTTACCGTTAGCTGATTCTTTCCGAACCAATATTTTAGCGAATCCCGGTCTGCCATCGCGCGAATATTTTTTTGTTACCGAGCCTGGATTGAAACAAAAAATTCCATTGTGATATTCCGCATACCTGACATGCCAATGCCCGAAAACAAAGATGTGTGGCTTAAATTCATTGATTTTATCAAGAATTCGATTTGGTGGATCGTCAAGAATATATGGGCTGTATGCTCCCGGATTGTGCGTCAATAATACTCTTAAGCCAATATCGAATGTCAGCATTTTATATTTTTTGCTTAATTTGCAGACAGAAGCATTATCATTGTTTCCAGTTGCAACATAAAGTGGGATTGACAGCGAATTCAGACTCCTTAGAATTTCAATCTTTCCAACGTCGCCAGCGTGCAAAATCGCATCACAATCACATAAAGTCTCCTCTATCACTTGATAATTCTCACCGTGATTGTCAGATAATACACCAAGCAGAAGTTGATTTTTATCCATTTTCGATGTTATTCGAGTTTTGGTTGAGTTTGATTTTTCTTATCGTGATAACGTGGGTCGACTTCATTTAGTTCGATAAATTGTTTATACAAACTCTCATATTTTGCTTTAAGATCACCAACCCTATTGAAACCTTCAACCTTTTCATTAAAACTGTTTAGATATCCATCGATTAAATATGCAATTTCATCTGAAATTTCTTTTCCTTCATAAGCGAGTTTCCGAGCGTCTTCAAATTTTTGATAGTCAAGTTTGTCAGATTCCTGAAGTATTTTATCCTGGAATTCAACTATTAGTCTATCGATTTTAAGTTCGGTGTATTGTGCTTCCTGGTTACGATTGAATTTTGCAAGCATAATGAAACCAGCAACACCGCCACCTCCGACTAAAATAATAACGAGCAACCAGAAAATAAGCTTAAGATACCAGGGTTCTTTAACCGTCTTGCTTTTGTAAATTCTTCTTGATTTACCACTGGTGTCACTTTTGCGATTTGCATTTGCATCTAATTGACTTTTCTGGGAATCTTTGTTCGGATTATTCATAATTCAACCTTTGCATTTTGCTCTATGATATATATAAAATCAGATTTTGTACAGGGAAACCTGCTTTTACTCACAGCATTGACAATAGGTATGCATGCGTACTTTTTCTCACTGAGTTAGCAGTAGGACTCAAGAACAACCTCCCCTATTGACAGTG
>CAYZQB010000050.1:0-18440 GCA_964480395.1 uncultured Planctomycetia bacterium | reverse complement strand
ATACTGAATTGATATAAAATCAGAAGCCCGTGCATCTTTGTACGGGTTTTTTTATGTTTGCTATGGCTGTGTTTTATGGATTCTTCGAATAATGAATGCTGAAATAAAAAAAAGCAAAGCAATGGCGAAATACGTCAACGGGTAGAGGATTGCAGGACTCCAGTAAGAAATAATGCTGAAATAATCACCGATTATCGACAAACCAGCACCGCCTGAATGTGAATAAAAATTCCCGCTTCGAAACAAGTTAATATTGAATCCTTTCTCTAAAGTTACAACAGCAGGATTCGCAGCAATTGTGATGTTAACAAGACTTTTCAAGGATTCAGGATTTTTCGTGTTGTGCTGAAGTATCGGATTCATCCACAAAACTGACGTCAGCATTGCGATTACGATGATTATCACAATCAATGAACGCCAGTAATTTGGGAGCTTAAACGAAAATATAAAGTAATCAAGCGAGATTGTCAGGATTGTGAAGCTAATGATAATCAGCAGTGCGAATAGAATACTTACAATACTGAAATCTGGTATTAAAAACATGAGAAACGCTAACAAAGTTAGCACAGCGTAGATTGCTGAAAAGATGATAGTTTTTTTGAGTCTATTTACTTTGAATCGCCAGAACATCAATAAAAATGCAGGTATTACAAGACTTACGGGTACAAATACTCCTGCGAATGCTTGTGCGAAGAGCATTTGCGACGGATTTTGTCCGTAAATCCTCATAACACCAGGTCTTACAAAAATCGCATTTATCAAAAATACTATAAGTAAGTACGAACCCGAATAAATTATGATTTTAACCACAGTTTTTTTCATCTGAGCAGACTTTCCGCTTAAGCTTATAACATCTACAATAGGACATGCAAGCATGCTTTTTTTACGCCACACTGTCAATAGGGCATGCAAGCATGCTTTTTTTACGCCACTAACAATAGGGCAGGGTATTCTTGAGTCCTAATGCCAACGCTGTGAGAAAAAGTACGCTTGCGTACCTACTGCCAGTAGTGTGTGTGAAAACAGGTTTACCTGTCCAGACTCTCTGGTTTAAGTTTTCAACATCAACAATAGGTTAAATAACTCTTGATACCTTCTATCAGTGGTGTGTGTGAAAACAGGTTTACCTGTCCAGACTCTCTGGTTTAAGTTTTCAACATCAACAATAGGTTAAATAACTCTTGATACCTTCTATCAGTGGTGTGTGTGAAAACAGGTTTACCTGTGCTTTCAGAAATCTTCCGGCTGATCATTGTTTTCATCGGTGTCATCATCCAAAGGTTCATTTTCGTTTTGATTATCCTCGTCAATTCCACCCATATCATCAGACAAGTCCAGTTCACCGCAACTTTGTTCCAAATTTTTCCGGAATTCTTCAATAAAGTCCTCGTCAAATTGCTGATTTTCAAAGTGATGGTGCATGTAACCTCTGAAATGATGCATACGTTCACCATACTTGGAATGCTCAAGAGTAGAACCGCCGATAAAGAAAGTTCCCATGAAAAATAACAGACTTATGAAAATCAACAGAAAACGTCTGCGATGAAAATGAAAGATTGAGAAAAATGCGCTTAAACCGCCAAGCATCGCAAAAATCATGCTGACCTTTATTAAGCCAAAGCCGATTTGTAAATGTTGACCCTCTATCGGCTGCGGACTTGCTGTATTGCTGGATACTACAAGAACACCAAGAAGAACAATAAGCATCGAAAGAAATGCTGCAAAAAATGCGAATTTCGCCAACCCAGAGACCTTTTTCTCGGTTATCTCAATGAATTCTTCACGCTTAGCATCCTTCATAACATTATTTACGAACTGTTTTCTGCGCTGGCATTGATTTCGGTCATCGACAAACGGTTTTGCAGCCTGCGGATGGTGCTGATTTCGCCCATCGAAATTAACTTTTTCCGCTCTCGGAAGCGGTTGTTTCCGCCCGTGCCTGTTTCCGTTCTGGTGGTAATTGCAATTCTGCGGATAAACAACCGGATGCTTACGTTCTCTGCCCTTGAAAGGACCAGGGAAAATCTCGGGCTTTACAACATTTTTCTGGTCTGCATGCACAACACTGATATTATTTCCGCAATTGGGGCAGTAATTAGAATCAAGGTCAATAACATGATTGCATTTATCGCAAATAGGTCTTGCATAATTGCATTCTTGAGGTTTTACAACCACCGGTTTTGCAATTAAAATCGGCTCTTCCCTGGGAACCAGATGTCTGCGTCCGCAGTTGGGACAGCGAACTGGAAGACCTTCAAGCTCCTCTGATATAAGCATATTTCTGCCACATTGACATTTTATTGATATAGACATATTTTCCTCCAGGATATTATTTTTATTATACATTATTTTGAAACTGGCTCAAGTAAGCAATTACAATGCATTGTAAATTCATGTAATAATTATACACAACAAGTTTGACGAGGTTCAAAGTAAAAAATTTCATGAATTTTACAAATCGACTGATAATAAAGTCAACTAAGTGGATTAATTTGTGGCGATTCTTGATTTTGCATCATCGATTTCTTTTTTCAAAGCTTTGCTGAAAATCTTGATTTCAAGAGCACGAACTTTTTGAACTTTCGATGAAAGCTGTTCCAATTCCATATATTGTTGTGTAGCATTCTCGATATTACCCAATCGAGCGTAAGCAGAACCCTTGACATAAAATGCTTCAGCGACGAAACCCGCGTTTTTAGTGTATTCGTCAACCATCTTCAGCGCATTTTCCGGCTCTAAAAGCTCAATGTAACAGCGTGCTGTCCAAAGTTTGATACGATGGTTATCATAATTCGGGTTTTTCTTAAAAACCTTGTCGATATATTGCCAAGCGGTCTTGTAATCCCGATTACCATAGCAAGCAATGATTCTGAGATAATGCGAATGTATATCATCTTGGATTTCAGCATCATATTCATCGAGAATGTGAAGTGCCTTGTCGATCTTAAAAAATTTGATGTACAATTCAGCAAGTTCGAGTTTTGTGGATGGCAGCGAGTTTTGGTCGATTTCCCGTTCAAGCATTTTAATGTTCCGTTCAAGATCCCGATTCAATAGTGCCGCAACATTCACGGTAGTTGTTTTAGACGATCGCCAAATATTAAAAATCCAAGCACCAATAAGGAGCATTAACCCAAGAAGCTCATTGTTTATGTTGTCATTGTTATCCACAGCATCTCTTCCGAGAAAATACACGCCGAAAAAGATAAGTGCTGAAGTGATTAATATACGTAAGAAAATTCTCATTCAGAATCCTTGTCGTCACTGGAATCAAGGCGCATGTGCGTATCCTCGCTGAAACGACAGCTTTTATTGCCCGTCAATACATAAATCAAAACGAGGATTAATAACACGGCTACGCTAATATTAAACGTATTGATGCTTATTAGTTTTTCAAAATATAATATAAATGCGGTTAAACCTGCAAACATAATCAGCAGTAAACCGAGAATAAGCTTGAAAAATATCGGCAGGCGAACAGATTTCATCGCCAAATACTTGCGCCAGAGTATTGTGCCGTTACTCCAAAACTCAAAATAGAAGTTTTCGCATTTACCGAGTTTAATCGGTGTTACGAAGAATGATTCACTCGAATCGTCGTTATTATCAGCATCGTTTGCAATTGATTCATCATCGAATATGAATTTATCGGGCTGCACATTACATCCCGGAAACCTGGGTATTGCAGTAATACGCTGACCTTCATTCTCTGCTACATCAACATCAACTTTAATCGTGCTTGTTTTCAGAAAAAACAGGTATTTTGGAAATTCAAAGTAATAATTCGAAATTATAGAATCGGCTGAATCAGCGTCATCCTGCATCTCATCATCGAATTTGCGAAAATAATCACCGTCTTTTGGAATTGTTTCTTCAATTTCATCAATATCTTCATCTATATCGAGTTCTTCAAATTTTGTTTCACCATTGGGCACATATTCTTCGCTCAGTCCATCGTCAGACTGCGATGCCCACCATGCAACATCACCGTAAGTCATTGCGGTTTCTTCTTTTTTTGATGCTGGATAAGTCTTTATCTCCCTATTCGATGGCTCATCCTCAACAACAATATCGAATTCATCAAATTCTAGTGTTGCATCCACAGGTTCTTCGATGTGTTTGGTAATTTTCTTTGTATTATTTTTATCCGAATCTCTATGTGTTTTTATATCAACAATTTTTTTTCGTGCATTTTCCGTCAAAGATACAACTTCGCGACCAAGTGGTGATAAGGGTTCGTTTTCGGGTAATCTCCTTTTAACAGAAACGAAAAATTCAATTTCATCATTAAAATTCAACATCACTATCTCATCTTTGATGTTTCGGAATTCCTTAGTTGAATTTTTCACAAGGTCGATACAAAGCTGTAATTCTGTTGTAACCACTTCAATAAATTTGTTATTGAAATCGACTTCGGATAGGAAAAAATGTCCTGCATCGTTCCACCCAATGCGTGCTTTTATCCCGTAATCCTCACGGAATAATATATCGCAGTCTTCGTTCTCGAGCTGTTGATTGCTGATACATATAGAATTCCCCTCAAAGGTAGCGTTAAGAACTGCTCCCGAGATATAATCAACTGCAGGCGCTTTGATTATTAGGGAAATCATATGATTCCTTTTATTAGATAAACTTCATAATTTAATATGCCGGAAATATTTATCAAGTTAATTTCTTTATCTTAATGGTAAATTGAATTTCATCTGACTGCGAATAAGATAATATTTACGCTCTTCTTTTCGGATTGAGAAAGTGCATTATGCGAGAATTTGATGTTATTGTTGTTGGTGGGGGACATGCAGGTATTGAAGCTGCTGCAGCATCTGCGCGGCTTGGCGCGAAAACTGCGTTGATAACTCTTGACATTGATAATATCGGCAGAATGTCGTGCAATCCGGCGATTGGTGGGTTGGCGAAGGGTCAGCTTGTACGGGAAATAGACGCCCTTGGCGGGTTGATGGGCAGAATCATTGATAAAACCGGCATTCAATTCAGAATGCTGAACACGAAAAAGGGTCCAGCGGTTCAGTCGCCAAGGGCACAGGCAGACAAAGCGGGATATATCAGGCAGGCATTCGAATTGTTGATGCAGTTCGAAAATTTAGAGTTAATCGAATCGGAAGTTGTTGAATTATTGCTTGAATCTGAAATCGAATCCGCAAATAACCCATACATGCACAAAATTCGTGGTGTTTTAACTGATTTAAACGAGGAAATTTGTGCTAATGCGGTTGTGATAACAACTGGTACATTTCTCGGTGGCAAGCTCCATTTCGGGGATGTGCAGATGTCAGGTGGACGTTCAGGTGCGAAAGCATCGATTCATCTTTCGGAAAACCTGCGTAAAATCGGTTTTGATGTTCACAGACTAAAAACTGGCACACCACCGCGAATTGATGCGCGTTCAGTCGATTTAAGCGTTATGCAAGAGCAAAAAGGTGATAAAAATCCTGTTCCGTTCTCGTTTCTAACCGATAAGGATAATTTCAAACCAGCACAGGTCTCATGTTATCTAACGTACACAAATGCTGCTGCTCACCAGATAATTTTAGACCAAAAACATCGTGTGCCGCTTTATTCCGGACAAATCAAGGCGACCGGACCGAGATATTGTCCCAGTATTGAAGATAAAATCATCAAATTCGCTGACAAAACCGAGCATCAGATTTTCCTTGAACCAGAGGGGCTGGATACTGTTGAAATGTACGCCAATGGGCTTGCGACGTCAATACCTATCGATATGCAGCACAAACTTTTGCGTAAAATTCGCGGATTGGAGAATGCTGATATTTTGCGGTTCGGCTACGCTGTTGAGTATGATTTCCTGCCTGCATATCAGGTTGCCAGAACGCTTGAGACCTATATTGTTGAAGGTTTGTATTTAGCAGGGCAAATTCTCGGTACATCCGGTTATGAAGAAGCTGGCGCACAGGGGCTTATCGCAGGCATCAACGCTGCTCTGAAACTTGCGATGAAGCCAGCTTTCGAGCTTTTCCGGCAGCAAGCGTACATCGGAGTTCTAATCGATGACCTTATTTCAATTGTACCAAAAGAGCCGTACAGAATGTTTACTTCTAGAGCGGAATATCGGCTTCAGCTCAGGGCGGACAATGCTGACAGACGCCTTACCAAACTCGGTGATAAAATTTCTTGTGTTGATGCAAATCGGGTTAAACAAACGGAAATCAAGGAAAAGCAAATCGATGAGGTTAAGAAAATCCTCCAAAACACTGTTGTCAAAGGTGAAAAGCTTAGCCAATACGTAAAGCGACCTGATGTCAGAATTACCGACTTAATCGTTGAGTTTGCTGAGTTGCGTGAGTTGAATTTTCCAAAAGAAGTGTATCAGCAGGCGGAAATTGACATAAAATATGACGGTTATGTATTGAAGCAGAATAAGGAAGTGGAAAAGCTGCATAGATTGGAAATCATGAAAATACCCCGCGACTTCGATTACGACTCAATTGCGCACATAAAATTTGAAGCCCGTCAAAAGCTCAAACAGATTAAGCCCGATTCAGTACGCCAGGCATCTCGGCTCGAAGGAGTTACACCCGCGGACATCGCAATTCTCATCGCGCATCTCTCCCGCTGATACGGATTAATAAATCATCTAATTAGTTTGGTTGTCTGAATTTTTAGTAGGATCGTTATTTATATCTCTTGAAATTTTTTGTTCGATAATATTCTTTTGCTTTTCAATGCTTGCCATTTGTGCTTTCAAGAATTTCTCGCAATTTCCAAGACTTTTACCATCGGTTACAAGATTTATCGCTTCCCAAGTGTGAAATCCGTCGAATCCATTGTATTTCGGATTTATCCCAGATATTGATGCGAAAAATTGATAATAATGCTCGATATCGTCAAGAGTTTTCATCTGCTTCCAGTAAAAAAGCGGCTGAGCTAGTTTTCCCTTCGATCGAATCATTTCGATAAATTTAATAAACAGGCGACGATCCTGCCATCTAAAGTCGGATAACTCGTCAATCTCGGATAATCGAAATGCAAGCATATACAAGCTGTCATTAGTGTCAGGACCAAGTACAAATTCAACCTCCCACAACCACTCCTGAACATCAATCAGAATAACCGGGGAAATGCTTGGTACAAGTGAGCTTACGAATGTTACCTGCTTGAAATTTCTCGCTTTTAGTTGATTGGCAAGTGCAAACATCGAATCTGAGGGCAGCAACACAAGTTGTTCCCAATTCGCAAGCATTCGACTGAAAAATTCTTTCTCGTCAGCAGTAAATTTATAGCTTTGCTCAATTGCATAGAAACAAGTTGCATACTCAGTCAAATATTTGAATTTAATAATGTAATCGTGTAAAATCCCGCGCCAGATGGTGTTTAGTTCTTCTTCACAAAAAAATTCCTTCAAGACTTTTTTTATATATGAGAAATCTAACACAAGAATTATTGCGTTTCGCTGTTGATACTGCTTTGGTGTCAGAAATATCATATTTATCCAGACTTTCTGGTTTAAGTTATCAACACCGTCAATAGGTCAAATAATTCTTGAGTCCTATTGACAACAATTCAGTCATACTTGGAATTATCTTTATCATCAAGTATATCATCAATGCATAAATTGAATTTTTCGAGCCAGTATTTGTACCTGAAACTCTTTTTAGCTTTTAATCTATTGCGATAGTCAGAAACTGAGTTTACATGTGATTGATAATTCTCAATTTTGCTATTTTTTAATAATATCAACAGATTAATCATACTTTTCAAATCCTGGCATTGTGGGTCTTGAAATCTCAAAGAATGATAATTAAAAAGCAAGGTCATGAAATCCTGTTTATCCTGCATTGTAATATTTTGCTTTTTACCGTAGTCTTCAATCAATTCAGCGTGATACAGCATATTCTCTGATTTTTGTTTTATATAATCATCGTCAATACATGAGTTGATAATTAGTTTCAGAACTTCAATACTGAAATTCATTTCATTTTCTGGAATGAATAAATTCTGGTCAAACAATCGTCTGATTATCAATCCCTCAATCAATCTTGATTGCTCAATTTCAATATTTTCTTGATGTTTGTTAATTTTACTATCGTTGAGAATTGTTTTTCCTTTTGCAATATCAAGCAGCAGATTATATGAGTAAATTGAATTGAAAGCGGATTCAGCGATGTGATAACAGCCATAAACGATTTTGTTTTTCTCGCTTTGTGGAAAACTGTTAGCAGAAAGAAGTGATTCAAGCATGTTTAAAAATCCCTTGAAATCCTGACTTTCATAAAGATTCTGCAAATACACGTATTCGAATTGTGCTGGTTTGTACTTCAAAGTTAAGTCCAAAAATTCAGAAAGCTTGTTATTTATGTCCTTAGCATTCGAATTTCCGGTCATTCTTTCACATAAAATACTTTTAAATTTCGATTTATAATACAATTCGTAATTCTTTCTGACCTTAGCAAACATCGTTTTCTGCTGATAATCTATCAATGCCTCCTTAAATAAACCCAGGTTGAAAAGTCGGTCTGGCTTCTCAAGTTCATTGGTTGCAGGAGAGATCAGAGACAGCTTCATCGAAGAAATTACAACAGGAGTATTCACGCTGAGAAACCCGAAACGTCCACCCATACTAAGCGGAATGGGATAATCATCAGTATAATTGAGAGTGAACAGTTGTCGGAATAAATCTTGAATCTCTATATTGAAACGTCCGTTATTGACCTGTATCTTCACTGCATAATTCTGTGCATCAAGAATGAACGATGAGTCGCCGGTTTGAGCAACACCATTTCGATAAATAACCCATCGCGAATTGTCGTTTGCACCAAGCGTCAGCAGATAGCCATTTTTCAAAACCGGATCAGCAAAGGGTTTGATTTCGGATACTGTTTCATCGCTTGTAAGGAAAAAGCTGAAATTCGGGTATTCTTCTTCAAATGGTAGGATTTCAAGATTAAATTCGATCTTAAAATCTGTCGCGCCGATTGGTTGATATAAAATCATACCCGCATAATTATTTCGCTCAAAACTCTTTGAAAATGGTTCAGTTGTATTGTTAATCCAGATTTCATCGTGCAGCCAGAGATCGCGTTCAATTGATTTATTACTATTTTCGTTATTATCGATACCGATAATCTGAAAACGCCGTTTTTCCTGTCCTACAACGTCAGTATTCGAGATTGTAAGCGGACTTATCACGTCAAGCCGTTCAATCTCACTTTTGAAATATCCGCTTAGAATAAACACACTAATGGCAAGCATTGTGACAAGAATTGTGTATATCATATATCTGTACGAATAAATCTTGGTCAGAATCCGATTAATAGGCGTATTCTGTCTTGCGGTTATCCAATCTCCGCTTAAATACTTTTTCAGGTCACTTGCCAGATTCTGCGAATTCTCATAACGATCACCCTGTTTTTTCGCAAGACATTTCATGATGATTGCTTCTAAATCGGGTGAAATCGACGAATTATATCTTCTCGGTCTGGGTGGTGTGTTATTTAGCACTTTGACGAGAATCTGCATACCGGTTTCACCTTCAAAAGGTGCTTTTCCTGTTATCAACTCGTACAAAGTCGCACCGAGTGAGTAAACATCACTGCGGGAATCCAGCACATCCTGCATTCCTCGTGCTTGTTCAGGCGGCATGTAAGGTGGTGTTCCAAGTGTTACGCCCGATTGAGTTATCTTGATATCGGATTTAATGTCCTTTGCCAGCCCGAAGTCAACAATCATCGGCTCACCGGTGTTTTTATCCAGAAGAATGTTGCTGGGTTTAATATCACGATGAATAATACCCCTTTGATTTGCATAATGAATACCCTGTGCAACCTTTATTATAAGTCGCACAGCATTGTACACCGGCATAGGTTTGTGTTGTATCAACTGCGAAAGAGAATCACCCTCGATAAATGCCATTGTGAAATATAGCCAGCTTGTGTTAATAGCAGAACCTTCACCGTCAGTTGTGCCAATATCGAAAACAGGCACGATGTTCGGGTGCTGAAGCCGTGAAATATGGTCAATCTCCAACTTGAATCGTTTTATTCTGTCAATATGCTGATCGTCACCTTCGTTTGACATAACCTTCAGCGCGACAATGCGGTTATGCATGTCTTCATGTCTCGCCTTGTAAACGACGCCGTTTGGGCTGCGCGATATTTCCTTGAGCAGATAATACTTTCCGAGTTTCTGTAACTTTTCAGTTTTATCTCGCTCTGATGATTCCAGCACGTGCGGTGGTTGATGTTTGGGCAACTCTTCATCAGATTCGAATCCGGGATTTTCTATGAGAGTTTTTGTTGACTGAATATTGGTCTGCAGAACTTTCGAGGTTTTTATTCTTGATTCGACATTTTGTATGTATTGTCTTTTAATAAAATCATCTGATTTCAGTTGTTTGTCAGTATCTGCATTGGTGACTGATAGAGAATTTTTCGGGTCTGCATCCACAGCATCGAGGATATCGCTTTGATTTGATAATTTTTCATTGTCCACATTCATAATTGTCGTATTCCGTAAGCGTGTTCGATATCCTCTATCCTCTGGTTTCGTCTGCTAAAGGTCTGTCAATATCAGCTTTCCAATGATATTGTAGAACATAAAGCATTATAATTTTTTATCAATTTTCGTCAAAGTTAAATTGGAAAGAAAGATTTACGATGTTTTATTTTTTAGGGACAGCAGCAAGGCAGCGTTCAAGGTTTTTCAGTATGTCCGACGGGTTTTGATACCGGTTTTCCTTCTTTTTTCTTAGTGCCTTCTCAACAACATTCCACACATCCGGATTCAAGTCTTTAACAATTTCTGTCAATGGTTTCGGCTGTGCATTCTGAATTAATTCGACGAATTCCCAGATGCCTTCAGCATCAAACGGCGGATTCCCACTAATCATGTGATATAAAGTCGCACCAAGTGAATAAATGTCTGCACGTTGATCAGCACTTCGAGCATCAATCGTTTGTTCTGGTGCCATGTAATGCAGGGTACCAATGCCCTCGCCGCGTTGAGTTATCGAGGCGGCACCTGCGGTTTCCTTGATTTTCTTTGCCAATCCGAGGTCTAAAAGCTTCACGACACCCTGAGGTGTGATGAGAATGTTATCCGGCTTAATATCGCGATGAATGATATTTAAGCTGTAGGAATATTCCAACGCTCTGGCAACCTGAACCGCTACTTTTAACGCGCCGCGTGGAGAAAGCCGACCTCGAAGGTCTAAAATCTCCTGCAATCCATGCCCCTCAACAAGCTCCATCACTAGATAGAATGTATCCTTATATTCGCCGAAATCAAGCACCTGCACAATGTTCGGATGTATCAGTTCCTGTCCCGTTTCGAATTCACGCTTGAATCGTTGAACCTGGTCTTCTTCCATCGCTGCGCTTTTACTCATTATCTTCATGGCTGTCCAAATCTCGTTTTCTTCGTCCCATGCCTTATACACAGCACCCATTCCACCTTCGCCTATCTTTTCAATAATCTTGTACTGCTTGATTTTCTTGCCTATCATCGGGTCGGAGAATTTATCTCTATCAATCTCTAGCTTTTTAATGGTGAATTCGCTTTTACTCATTTCATCCTGAGCACCCAAATTAAACTCTAGTCGAGTATTCCCAATGCGGATAATATCGCCAACTTCGATGTTTTGCTTGGTTATCTTTGAACCGTTAAGGTACGTGCCGTTTTTTGAATCGAGATCGGTCAGGAAGAATTTTTGGTTTTCTTTGGATATTGAACAATGCCGCCTCGAAAGAACTGGTTCTTCCAGAACTATATTGCATGTAAGCTCTCTACCGATGATTGTTCTAACACTGGCAAGTGGATATTCCGCCCCCATCTTGACCCCAGTCAACACTCTCAGCTTTGCGCGTTTACTTACCATATATCATTTTTCTCCCTAGACTTTCTGGGCAGGCAAGCCTGCCTTTTTTTCACAGCATCGGCAGTAGGACTCAAGAGTTATTTGACTTATTGTCAATACAGTAAAAAAAAAGTAAAAAGTTTACCTCGAATGCTGCGTAATATTGTTATAATCACTGCTGCAATCCATATAATATAAGTGATAATCAACAATATATCAATATTGTTGTGCTTTTTATTGCTAAATATCATATCGGATGCGATTTTCTTTCTTCGTATAAGATTATATGTTCCTGTATCGTTAAGTTCCTTGCTGGCACAAATGTTTAGCGAATTTGCGATTAAATTGCGATTGACTTCAAAGCGTTCACCGAAATCAAGTTCCTGAACATTCTGCAAGTTTGTAACGATTATATTCATATCCTGATTGTGCATCATCAGAGACACAGGTTTATTTTTGACATTCTCGAACTGAATATCTTCACATGCTGTGAGAAGTGAACGCCAGCGCGAATCCTTTGATTTAAGCGAGTAAAACTCAATTGCTGCGCGGATTTCCTCGTTTGTTGACTCAGAAGCACCCCATGGGGCATAGATCGTGTAATCTGCGCGACAACAAACGTTGTTGTTATCTGAAATATAATTATCCAGGTTCTTGTATTTGAACCTGCCGATGAATATTTCGAGATTAAGTTTATCAAGATATTCAGCAATTGAGGAATCAACTTTTTGCATGTATAATTTTTCGATATTTTCAATTTGTGGCAATTCAGGCAAAATTATTAATGCTGCTGCTCCATCATTTATTATATTAAAAATTGCTTTGCTGGTTTTAGAATCAAGCTCATCAAAGGTTTCCGGCATAATAAGCAGTAAATCCTCTGAATAATCAATGCTTTTAGAGATGGCATCAATGTTTGGTGCGTAAACAACCTCGAAACATTCCTCTTCAATGAGAAACTGTATTTCAAGATTATTGTAATATCCTATTCCAATAGGATAGACCTTTTTTCGAGATATGCCTGTAGTCGAGAAACTGATAGCGATATTCTCGAAATCTGCAAGTTGATTCAATCGGGGACGACAGTTGATTTTTTGAATATCAGCGGACAAACCACTTTTGGCAAGCTTGAAACTCAGTAAATTCCTGTCTTTGGAAGAACTTAAAACATATCCCATGTTAACGCAAAGCTCATTCCCTGATGAGTTAAATAGAATCGCACCAGTCCAATTCGACGATGTTGTTGGTGAAAAAATAATACGGTTTTTCGATAATCTCGCGAGTTTGTCGAAAAATATGCTGTATCTTAGAATATCAACAATATCTTGCGAAAAAGCTACGGACATTGTCGGCGCCTGCTTAATTAGTGCTTCTGCGGGGGTAGCCATAGCATTCTCTGATAAATCAAAGGAATAAAAGCCGATGAACCACGACAAAACTCCAGAAAGTAGAATAAATACAAATAGTACGATTGTCAGATTTCTTATCACTACAAATTTTTTGATTCGGAATTTTGCGAGAACATCACCTGGCACCCATCCGCTGTTTTTGAAAACGCTCAATGATACAACTAACATAAGCGATATGTATAGAATCATGAAAATGAACGGACCATAGAGAAAATTGCTGAATCCTATCGCATACATGAATGTAAATGGATTAAAACCTACGTTTGTTTTGTAAATCACCTGCTGAATTTCCAAAAAGTTATTACCCCAATATGGAAAAAAACTCGCCAGATGCCAGAAAATGAAGGTTAATATCAATGAAATGATAGTCGGTAGAATCCATGAGGAAAAAAAGAATGACAAAAAATAACCGATGCTCGTGAAAAACCCGATAAATATCAGAAGGCAGAAACCTGAAGCGAAAATATCAAAAAATGATGCTGAAATCAGATGCGTCCACAAACCGACAAAAATAAACGCGGCAAATACCGGTATCCAAACAACCAGAATCCTGCTTATGAAAATGCTAGCGATTATCTGTATTTTGCTTACAGGCAAGGCAATCAGCTCTTCGATTAATCCAACTTTTCGAATCTTCGCAGTTCTTATCGCACCGTAAAATACTGAGATACATGCGATTAAAAGCAGCAACCATCGGTAACTCGTAGTCTGAAATGTCTCATAAAAATATGTGTTATTTCTTGTATATGCCCCGATAGAATAAAAGATAGCACCAATAACAACAGATATCACAAAGTAATAGCTGATTTTGCGAATGATACTCTTGAAATCCATCAGAACAAGAATCCATAATTTGCGCATCAAATCGCCTTAATGTCCATTTTCGTTGCTTGAATCAACCCAATTATACATCAATTGATGCAATCATTTTCTGTATAAATTCATATAAAATGTTATATTACTTCCGATTCTGCAAAATCACAATAATTTTCAACAGTCAGTTTAACTTCGGAAGCATCTACAACAATGGATCCAAAAGTCGGTTACATTTTAGTTGGCTCAATCATCAAACCAGTTTCGCAGACAAATGCTGTTATTATTGATGGTGCAATCGCTGTTGGGATGCATACTGGAACAATCCGAGATTTCGGAACATTACAGGAAATAAGCAGGAAATACAGCACATGGGAAATTATCCACATGGATGATTCGGTGATTCTTCCTGCATTTGCTGACGCACATACTCATCTGCCACAGTTTTCGATTCGTCGAAGCGGAAAGGCACGTTTATACGATTGGCTCGAAGGAATTGTCTTCCCGGAGGAGTTGCGTTTCAAGGACATTAATTATGCATCGCAGGTTACTTACTCATTTTTCAAGGATATGTTAAAAAACGGGACGCTCACAGCAATGATTTATATGAGTCCGTTTTTCGAAACCATAACATCGATTTCTCAGCTTGCGGAGAAGCATAGTTTTATTGATTTTCACGCAGGTCCGATACTGATGAATACGCAAATTCCTGATACTTTTGAAACCGACACTGAAACGATAATAGAAAATATCGAAGAAACTGCGGTTTGGCTTAAGCGAAAGTTTGCAGTGTCACCAAGATATGCTCCGCTTTGTGATGCTGAATTATTATGTCAGCTTGGGAAAATTGTATCTAAACATGATTTGTTCATTCAACTGCACATAGCAGAGCTGCCTGACGAATTTCAAAAAACGAAAGTGAATTTTCCTGATGCTAAATATTATTCCGAAATTTACGAGGATACCGGTTTACTGACGGATAAAACCGTGCTCGGACATTGTATTTATCTTGACAATGAGGATTACAAGGCAATCACGGAAGCAAAAGCGCTGGTGGCACATTTACCTCTTGCCAACGAAGCCCTTGGCAGCGGACGCATGCCTCTGGAAAAGCTCCGTGAATTCGGTGTAAACTGGGCTTTGGGTACAGATGTTGGTGCTTCCCCGACGCTTTCGATGCTTGCGGTAATGCAGAGTTTTGTTCGCACACACAAAGACATTACACCAGCAACCGCTGTCGAAGCACTTTATCGCTCAACGCGTTCACTGCCGGAATTCCTCGGAAAACCTTTCGTTGGACAGATCGAACCAGGTTCACCTGCGAATTTAGTAATTGTGAATTCCAAAGAAGCAGCACGACAAAATGATGCTGAAAAAGCTTTAAGATTGCTGACAGATGGCAGTTTTGAGGAACTCGAAGCGAAAGTAACAGCAACAATCGCAAAGGGTAACATCGTTTCGGGTTCAATTCCGAGTTTAATCCCTTAGGAATGTGAGATGACTGGGAAATCACGCTACATCATCGGAATTGACCTTGGCACAACGAATTGCGTTGTTTCTTATGTTGATACTGCGTCAAAATCCCATGAAATCAAGATTCTTGAGATTCCGCAACTTACTCAACATGATGAAATCAGGGCATTAAGGAATCTGCCATCGTTTGTGTACTTCCCTCAAGATGATGAAATCTTTGATAAAACGCAGATTCTGCAATATGCAAAGAATGCGAATGCAATTGTTGGTGAATACGCTCGAAAACGTGGTGCTGAGGTTATGGGGCGACACGCATCATCCGCAAAATCATGGCTTTGCCATTCCGCCGTTGATAGACGTGCGAAAATCCTTCCATGGTCAGCAACTGAGGGGATAAAGAAGATTTCGCCGGTAACGGCAACAAGTTTGATACTCGAATTTATCAAAGATTCCTGGAATCGCAAAATTGCAAAATCAAACAAATTTTTGCGTTTCGAGAAGCAGGACGTGATTATCACTATACCAGCGTCTTTTGACGCAGTTGCACGTGAACTCACAGTTGAAGCGGCAGAATCCCTAAACCTTGAGAATTTGACGCTTCTTGAGGAGCCGCAAGCTGCGTTTTATGCTTGGATTCATCGCAATAAATCAAGCTGGCAGCAAAAAGTTTTTGTTAGTGAAACAATCCTTGTTTGTGATATTGGTGGTGGAACTTCGGATTTCAGCTTGATTCAGGTTGAGCGTGATAATGGAAAGCTTGCGTTCAGGCGAATTGCCGTAGGTCAGCACTTGATGCTTGGTGGTGATAACATTGATCTCGCAATTGCTGCAATGCTTGAGCAAAGGTTGAAGTCGCAGAAAATCCGGCTTGATTCGAAACAATGGTCAATGCTGCAAGCACGCTGCAGGGATGCTAAGGAAAAACTTCTCTCAACTGATGCTGACTCCGTGAAAGTAACAATTACAGGGACTGGTAGCAGTCTAATCGGCGGAAGTTTCAGTGAAAACTTGCATAAAAAAGACCTAACAACGCTCGTGCTTGACGGTTTCATGCCTGAAATTAACATCCACGAGCAAACTCATACTGCACCAAGAGGTTTAATTCGAGAATTCGGGCTGCCTTATGCGTTTGACCCTGCAATGACCAAGCACCTGGCGGAATTCTTGTACAATTCGTCGGAAGTTGAAAATGTGCCTGCAAGACCGAATAAAATTCTGTTTAACGGTGGTTTCTTCAAGTCTGCGCTCGCACAAGAACGAATGCTCAAGATTCTGCAGTCCTGGTTTCCTGAAATTGAATTGAAAAAAAGGCGCGGAAGACCAAGTAAAAATCAACCGAAAACGCTTAAACTTGAACAATTGTTAGTAAATTCTGAGGATTTGGACAATGCGGTTGCGATCGGCGCATCTTTTTTTGGGTTGGCAAAACGCGGCAAGGGCATCAAAATTCAGGGTGGCAGCGCGCACAGCATTTATATAGAGATTGATACAGGTGAGAAAATGTTTGATGAAAACGTTGCGACAACCCTTTGCATATGTCCGCATGACCAGCAGGAAGCAGTGGAACTTGAGATTTCTGAGCGGAAATTTAGCTTAAAACTCAATCAACCGGTTTCCTTCCCCATTTTCACTTCAAACATCCGAAAACTCGATGATGCCGGCGATATTGTGAATTTGCAGCGGGATTCAGTTAATCAGCTTCCGCCTGTTTGTACAGTACTCAAACCTACGGGAAATACTGATTTAGATGATGATGTCATCGTCCGGCTTAAATCACGATTGAATGAAATAGGTGTGCTTGAAATCTGGTTTGAAAGCGTCAAGGATAGAAATAAATGGCGATTACAGTTTGACACTCGTCAATCGTCAGATTCGGATGAAATAGTTGAAACACAACGTACCGAGGTTTCTGAAGATGAAATGCTGCCGAAAGAAATGCTCATAAAAGCTTCAGAAATCATCAGGCAAACATTTCTCTGTAATGTAAATGCGCAGAATCAGGAGCTAAAACCTGCGAAATTAATGAAAAACCTTGAACAAGTGCTTAAACGCAAGCGTGCAGATTGGTCGTTGAGCACGTTACGGCATATGTTTCAGGCGGTGCTTGAGCTTTCAGATAGACGCAAAATTAATGCTGAGCTAGAAATACGCTGGTTGAATTTAACCGGATTCCTGTTACGCCCTGGTTTCGGCGCGCAACTTGATGAAAAACGCTGCTTCAATATCTTCAAATTATTCGAATCAGGTGTACAATATAAACGTAATTTACAGGCAGCATCGGAGTTCTGGATTCTCTGGCGACGCATTGCTGCGGGACTGGACAAGCAACAGCAGATGATTCTCTATAAAACAATCGCGCCAATACTCCTACCGCGTTCGGATTCCGCTCGAAGAAAAGGTAAGCGCGAAAAGCAGACTAATTTACAGGAGGAAATTGAGATGTGGCGTGCGATTGCCAGCGCTGAGAAGATACCGGCACTTGAGAAAACACGTCTCGGGGATTTTTTAATGAAGCAGATTCAACAAATTGTTGAAGGTATGAATAATTTTAAACTACAGTTTTCGCACATATTCTGGTGCCTGGGTCGGCTTGGTGCGCGCGTGCTGTTCAATGCACCTGTTGACACGGTTGTCAGCAAGGATGTTGCACAATTGTGGATTACGCAATTACTTGGAGCTTCTGATTCTGCGAAGGTTGCAGGATGCGAAAGAGATGCGATGTTTGCGATGGTTCAGCTTGCACGATTAACTGGAGATAGAAACCGGGATATTGATGACCAGCTTCGAGCGAAAGTTCTCAAGCACATTAAATCTCACTCAAATGATGCAAATTTGTTCGCAATGCTCACCGAAATCGGGACACTCAGAACCGAGGAACAAGCGCAAATCTTCGGCGAATCACTCCCACCCGCCCT
>CAYZQB010000049.1:12157-18509 GCA_964480395.1 uncultured Planctomycetia bacterium | reverse complement strand
CTAGTATTGTACATCGTAAAAATTAATCGGTTTGAATTTTCAGCAATTTATCAATCGTAATTACATTGACAACAAATATGCTATTAATGTGCTGAAACCTAATAACAATAAAATAAGTACGATTAACTTTATTGGTTGAGCTTGTTGTTTCTCTTTGTTCAGCATGTTAATTGGGAAAGGTTCAGCACATAGAGGGCAAATCGTATGATAAGGTGATTGGAGCTCAATTCCGCACTTTGGATTTGGGCATTTCATTGTTTTATATTCAGTTTCCTGATTATTTAAGCTCATTTCAAATTCCAAATTTATAAGATAAAAGAAAAAAATACGCACAATAATCATATATTTTAGTGTTTATGCACTTTGCATCAAGTAAAACATTCTATATAATGACCGAAATTTTTCAAAGGCTGTCTAGGAGAAAAATGCCGAATGCGCATATGCCAACTCGCTCTGAATCTCGACACATCGTCACAAGTACTACTTAAACTCTGCAGAAACTTGGGTCTTGACAATGTCAAAGGTTATCGTTCGATTGTCAGCGATAATGAAGAGCTTATGTTGCGTCAATTATACAGGGCGGAATATATGCCAACGATTAAGACAACGGTTACAGTGGTTGCAGAGAAATCAAAATCTGATTCTGCTGTTCAATCGAAAATATCCCAATCAAGAATTCCTAAACCTGTTGAACAAGCAGTACATCCTCAGAGAATCGATGTTGATGGGCAGAAATTTAGAAATTCAACAATTAAAAAACCGTTTTTAAAAAAACGTGGCGATTCAGATAACAGATCTGACGACGATAGAAAATCCGCCATCGCATCGCGGGAAACGAAGCAAAGCGGTGATTATGATCAAGGAACACATCGACTTAAAAAGAAAAGAAAAGTAATTATTATATCTGGCGAATTGAAGAAAGTTGAGCTAAAAGACAGAGATCATGGTGACACAAGATTTAAGCCAAGGCGTGATTTTAGGGAAAATTCTGATGTTCGCAAAACAGTCAAGCCAGTCAGCTTTCCAAAAGATACTGATGCTCCATTGGTTAAACCCAATGCTGTTGAAGAAATTACTGGCATTAAGACGGATAGAACTAAAATTGGAAAGCAGAAAAAGGGATTTGATAAGAAATTTGAAGAAAAAACCGAAAAAGCACCTAAAAAAGATGTTAAGCAAAAGCGTAAGGGAAGAAATGAATTCGGCATTATCAGCGTAAAGGATCAAGAAGATGTTTATTATTCGCATCGCAAAGGAAAGAAGAAAGTAAAATTCTCAGCCGCTAAAAAACAGGAACCAATCAACGTCAAGCCAAAGGAAATTGTGCTTGCGAAAACAGCAACCATTAAAGAAGTCAGTGCTGCATTTGGCATCCAGATAAATACAATAATCACACGGTTTTTCAAAGACGGTATTATGAAACGGGCGAATGATTACTTAAACGAAGAAGAAATTAACGAGATTGCTGAGCAAAATAACATTGAATTCAGTTTCCAAGAAGTTCACAACAAAATGCAAGACCTTGAGAATGACCTTGAAAAAATGATCGATGAAAAAGACTTAGTAGAAAATCTGAAACCGAGACCACCGATTGTTACAATGCTTGGGCATGTTGACCATGGTAAAACTTCGCTTCTCGATTATATCCGTAAATCCGGCATTACAAAGACAGAAGACGGTGGAATCACACAGCACATAGGTGCATCCGTGGTTTCTAAATCAGGTGGAGATATTGTATTCATCGATACACCAGGACATGAAGCATTCACTCAAATGCGTGCTCGCGGTGCTCAGCTCACTGATATTGGTATTCTTGTTGTTGCTGCTGACGATGGAGTTATGCCGACCACAAAAGAAGCTTACGACCATATCAAAGCTGCTGGTGTTGGCATTATTGTTGCTCTTAACAAAATTGACAAACCAAATGCAAATCCTACAAAAGTCAAAGGCGAACTGGCAAAAATCGGACTCATTCCGACAGGTGATTGGGGTGGAGATACTGAAGTTATTGAATGTTCAGCAATAACCGGTGAAGGTATTGACGACCTGCTTGAAACAATCCTCCTTTCCGCAGAAGTAATGAATCTTCAGGAAAATCCAGATAAAAAAGCAACAGGTTTCGTCCTTGAGTCAAACAAGACAGAAAAAGAAGGAGTAATTGCAACTTTGCTTATCAAAAAGGGGACGCTGAAGATTGGCGACACTCTTATTGCCGGTAAAACATACGGCAGAATTCGTGCTATGATCGATGACAAGGGAAAATCGATTGAATCAGTTGGACCAGCATATCCCGCTAAGATATTCGGTTTGAGCGATACACCATCTCCAGGCGACAAGTTTTATGTTATAGAAAATATTTCTTATGCCCACAAACTCGCAGATACCAGAAAAATCAATCTCAGACTCGATGAACAAGCCGTTAAAACGAAAGTTACAGCAGAAAATCTGCTTTCATTGATTCAAGCTGGTGAAGTTAAAGAAGTGAACCTTGTAATCAAAGGTGATACAGTAGGCAGTATCGAGGTTTTGAATGCTCAAATCGGCAAGCTCGTTAACAAAGAAGTGAAAACAAATATCATTCGTGCAGCAGTTGGTGCAATAACAGAAAATGATGTACTTCTTGCATCGTCTGCACAAGCCATCGTTATCGGCTTCCATGTGCTTGAAGAAGTTGAAGTCAAACGTCTTGCCAAGGCTGAGCTAATTGAAATCAGACATTTTAGGGTTATTTACGAACTAATCGACTTTGTAAAAGGTGTGCTTGAAGGTTATCTGGCTCCGGAAAAAATCGAGCATAAACTTGGTAGAGCAGAAATTCGTAAAATATTTTTCAGCTCAAAATTGGGAAATATTGCCGGTTGCTTTGTTTCAGAAGGAATTGCGCGCAGAAATGCAAAAGTACGACTTTATCGGAACGGCAAAGAAATCAGCCCGGAAAGCGGTTATTCTCTGTCAAGTTTGAAACAGGTTTCAGATGATGCGAAAGAAGTAAAAAAAGGATTCGAGTGCGGAATGGTCATTGAAAACTTCAGTGACATTAAAATTGGAGATATTATTGAATTCTTCGAATTCGAGGAGCGCAAGCGCAAACTTGACGAGGTTGAGTAATTTTTACTCCGAAAAACCTTAATTCATCACCAGCGAATGTATTTGAAAGTATGCAGTTTTCTTTCAATTGTGTTTTCTAATAATTTGTTGAAAAAGCGTGAAAGCTCGATTATTACATTGTTCGGCAGATTAATTTTCCGAAGCGGTTTGTTGATTCCTGATGCAAACTTCGAAAATACTTTATATGTATTGCCCTGCATCATTTCAACTCGCTCGTTTACTGGTGCAAATTTTGGCAGATAGGCAGCAACATCGTTTATTGTCCATGCAATGCACGGTGCTTTTAGCAATGGTCGGTTCGAACTTGAACAGAGCTTTCTCAACGGATTAACACCGAGAGAATCAAGAACACCTGAGAAAAAATACAGCAACGCAATTCGGAAATCAGCACCGTCCTCGATTTCGTAGAGAGTTCGGCGTAGAACGCGAAAAAGTTTTCCTTCGGGATTGCGCGGCTGAACAATTTGACGTGAAATTTCAGTGATAAGAATGCCTGCGAACCAGGATTTTAAGGATTTTCTCAATGCCGGGAAATATGAAACAACGATATTTTCCGTTACTGCTTCGAGTCCATCGGTTGAAATTGTTCGAAAATCGACTTTCGCGTGGCAAAGCAGATCAAATGGTGCGCCAACCGAGTTTTTCGGAAGTTTTCTGATACCCTTCGCAATCAGACTCAGTTTTCCGAACTCAGGGCTGACAGCATCAATGATCTGACTCGATTCAGAATAATTGACGACTCGCAGGACAATAATTTCGGACGATTCATATCCCATTGCACAAACTGAAAAAAGTTAAACGATACAAATATTATTGATAAAATACGCACGCTTACAAGTGAAAAGGATTTCGTATGGACAAAGAGTGTGCTGAATTTCTCGTTTCTACCCAAGCAATTGACGTTTATTGTGAATTAAAAGCGAATTTCATAGCTAATGATGAGTTTCGAATTGCTAATTTTCTGGATAGAAAAGCGGGATTCAGCATCGAAAAACGAACTGCTTTGATGGAAATGTACACTCAGAGGATTCGAGCAAAAGCGAAATTACCGATGTCTGATACCTGGTTTTTCGAGCGTAATGCACTTGAACAGGCTTCATCGTATCCGGTAGCAGTATTTCACAGGATTGTTTCCAGAATTTGCGTTCATAACTTTGATAATACTGAGCTTCTGGACGGTTGTGCTGGCTTGGGTATTGATTCTTATTATCTTGGAGCTGAGACTTGTGGCAAAATCCATATTTATCTCGATGCATTATCAGCGGAATATTTAGCAGCTCATGACAATATTGTGGAAAAATCTGACATTCATGGCTTTAAGAAGATTTTTGTACCAGAAAAAGCAGCAAGAATTACTGCAATTGAATGGAATGAAGCACTTTTCATTTTGATGCGAAAAAACCTTGAAAAACTCAGCTTTTGCAGTTGTATCAACGAAGATATAACAGAATTTTTACTCAGTTCGACTAAAATTGATAAATTTGGATTCATGTATTTTGACCCATCACGCAGAACTGCTGAACATAAAAGGATTACCGACATTGATGATTATTCACCAGCACCGTCAGAAATCATGCAAATACTGAGAAAACGAGATTACAAAGGAAACATCGGATTTAAGCTTGCGCCGACATTTATGAAATTTTCTTCACAACCTACGCAAAATATTGAATGGGCTGAGAATGCAAGCGTTTTCGTGGTTTCATACAAAAATGAAATAAAAGAGACATTCGTTTTGCACTCGCAAAAAGCACCATCACAGAAATTCGCAGTTGTTCTCAAGAATACAAACAATGATGTTGAAGTTTTCATCACAAATTCAGAAAGTGAAAGTGTAAACGATTTGCCAGTTAAAATGCCTGTTGAAGGGAATTTCTTGATTCATCCTGCACCAGCACTTCGCTCGTTAGAGTTGATTCCGCCTGATTTAGACAAAAAATCACAAAATTTGTCAAAATTCGAATTCGGCAATCCGCTGATTCTAGCTGAGACGCTGATTTCCTCTAAAATCGGGCAAACATACGAAATTCTGGCGGTAACAAAGCTTGCTTTTTCGGAAGTTAAACGGGAATTGCACAAAAAGAATAGTTATGCTTTCTTTGTTAAAAGTTATAACGTTAATTTTAAACTTGATGGATTCGCGAAACTATCGAAAATCGGCGGGAATCCTGCATATTTGTTCATCGTCAAGACATCTGATGGATTGCGCTGTCTGATAACACAAAATTTAGAAACTGGAGAATAATTTGCCTAAAGCGAAAATCGGCTGGTTCATATTATTCGCAATTTCTGGCGTAGTAATCGTCGCTGCACCTTTCATCGGCAGTACTGCAATCAATATATCCGAGATTTTTCAAGTAGATTCAACTGCCAACTTCATATTCTTCAACCTGAGATTGCCGCGTGTTTTGTTCGCATTCCTTGCTGGTGCTGCGCTGGCTGTCGCAGGTGCGGTTTTCCAGGCACTTTTCCGCAATCCACTCGCATCACCTTTCACACTCGGTGTGCTGGCTGGTGGAAGTTTCGGCGCAACCGTAGCAATCATTGTTTTCGGCGGCTCGCAAGTCCTAATTTTCAGCATATTGGGATTAAATATCGTTACAGTTTTCACATTCGCAGGATGTCTTCTCGACGTTGCACTTGTTTATCTAATCGCAAAAATGAGCAGGGAATTCAGCATAAGCAGACTTTTGCTTGCAGGAGTTGTGTTAAATTTCTTTTTTGCATCGCTTGTCCAGCTTATCGTTTATACTTCTGACCCATCGCGCAATTTTGAACTTTCGCGTTTCATGCTCGGATATCTTGGGATAAGCGGGTACGGTGCATTGTTCGAAGTCCTTCCGCTGATAATTCTCGGTGTTTTCAGCGCATTTTACCTGACGCAGGAACTAAATCTGATGCAATTGGGCGAGGAATTCGCATCAACAAAAGGTGTAAACACAAACAGAGTCAAGAATATCAGCTTTCTTACAATGTCGCTTATGACTGCGAGTGTTATTGCCTTGAGCGGACCAATTCTGTTTGTCGGCTTGATGACGCCGCATATCGTCCGCAAATTCACTGGTTCGCATCAATTTCGGATAACTTTGGGCAGCATATTCGTCGGCGGAATATTGCTTGTTGTCTGTGATACAATCGCGCGCTCGGTGATGCCCGTGGGTGAGCTGCCTGTCGGGGTTATAACTTCCATACTCGGTGGTCCATTTTTCCTAATTTTACTCATAACAGATAAGCGAATCTAACA
>CAYZQB010000049.1:0-12057 GCA_964480395.1 uncultured Planctomycetia bacterium | reverse complement strand
TGGAGAAAAATTATGAAACTAACAAGCAATATCATACTTTTTGTGCTGATTTCAATTGTGGTCAGTTCTGCAGTGTTTTTCGGCATTCAAGCATTCGATTTAGACAGGCAAAAACTTGAAATTCAAGTTGCTGCTCTGCAAAACAAGATTTTAAATCTCGAAAGCATGGTTAAAGCGTTGAGTAATGATTCCGACAATATCAAAGACGACAAGATGAAGAATTATTTGGATGAATCTGAAAAAAAACTTAAATTAGGCACCGAAACAGATTTTAACGCTCTTGAAGCAAGACTTAATGCACTTGAATCCGTGAAAAATGCTGAAAAAACAGATGAACCAACAAAAAAATTGCATAACGATGAGAATCTCGAAGATGTAGTTGGCGATAAGATAAAGCAATACTTTGACGACCTGAAAGCGGCTAAACTCAAGGAAAACAGAGAAAAAGAATTCAATAAGATTTATAATAAATTTAAACAAGACCTATTGAAATTAAAAGGAAAAAACGCGGCTACGGATGAGGAAATCGAGAAAATACTTGGGATTGGAGCAGATTATTTAAACCTGATGCTCGATCTCAAAGCCGAATATGGTTACACAGATGGAAATTCACTTACAGATGCTCAAAAACAGGAATACAATGCAAAAATGATTGAACTATCTCGCGATAAATTTTACAACGAAATCAGAAGCTCAATTGGTGATGACAGCTTTATGTCAATACGCACCTCAAGCAGACGAGATGAAGATATGATAAAAATTAACAATGCAATTAAAAAATACAATCTTGAAGATTGGCAAAGGGAAAAAGTTGCAGAAGCACTCAATCGGCATTACGAGCAAACTCGTTATATTGATATGGTTTTGAAAACTGAGACACTGACTGATGAAAATATTAATGATTATAACATACAGATCAACGATTCATGGAAAGCATTCAATAAGGAAATTTATGACCAGGTATTAACTGAAGAGCAACGTAAATCAGCAATGAATAGAAGATAACTGCATTATGCTGTGAAAATACTGATTCGAGAAATAAATGAAAAGTAAATTGCTTAATTGAGTTAAAATTTCTTGCGTTAATCTTTACAAAATGTATTCTCTTGGTTTCTTTTTAAATCGATGAAAAGCGAGTTGTTGTTGTTTGCAAATGCGTATTGAACTGTACAAAGCTTAGAAAGCAATAGCAGCGTTGAGCGAAAGGATTGTCATGGATATGACTGAACTTAACAGCAATGTTAAGAAAAAGAAAGCCCGTAAACGGGTAGGACGTGGAAATGCTTCTGGTTGGGGATGTTCAGCAGGTAGAGGTGCTAACGGTCAGAAATCACGCGCTGGCTATTCCCGTCGTCTCGGTTTCGAAGGCGGTCAGATGCCTTTGTTCAGAAAGATTCCCAAACGCGGATTCAACAACAAAATCTTCAAAAAAGTATTCATACCTATCAACGTCGATATGCTTTCACGCTTTGATGATGGCTCCGTTGTAAAAATTGAAGATTATAAGGAATTCGGCATAATCAAAAAATACGCAGACGGTATCAAAATTCTCGGTGGCGGTGAGATTGACCGAAAATTAACAGTAACTGCACATAAATTTTCGGCATCAGCACGACAAAAAATCGAAGCAGCAGGTGGAAAATGTATCGAATTGATTCCTGCTGAGAAAAAAGAAGGCAAAGCAAAGGTTGATAAATCCAAAGATAATAAGCCAAAAGCAAGTGATACAAAGTCAAAACCTGAAGCTAAAAAAGAAGACGTGAAAAAAGAGAGTAAAATTGCTGAGAAACCAAAAGTGAAACAAGATGAAATAAAAGATAAAAGTAAGCAGGAAAAACCAAAGGAAAAGAAAGTTAAAGCTGAGATACCCGAAATATCTGAAAAACCCGAGATCACTGACAACAAAGACAAGGATGAAAAAAAGGAAAAGAAAGATGATAAGGATACTGAGTAATAGTTTCCTTGTCGATTTGGTGTGATTTCACGATTATAACTATTGAAGAAATACATGCCGGATTTATAATTCAACAATTAACTTACTGGGGAGATAAAGATGGGTTTTTGGGGCAGCATATCCGAAACCGCCAAAAATGTGTTTAAGATACCTGAATTAAGACGTAGGGTGCTCTTCACAATTGGTCTATTGATGATTTATCGCATCGGGTTTCATATTCCGGTTCCTGGTATCGATCCAGCTGAAATTTCAAAATTCATGCAAAACCTTGGTGCGCTTGGAGATATACTCGGTACATTTGCTATGTTATCGGGTGGTTCAATCCTTCAAGTAACAATGTTTGCGCTAGGCGTAATGCCATATATTTCTGCTGAAATTATCTTTCAGCTCTTGGTTAAGGTGATTCCAAGCTTGGAAGAGCTTTCAAAAGAAGGCGAACAGGGAAGGCGTAAAATCAAGCAGTATTCACGATACACAACGGTTGTTATATGCGTTATTCAAGCATTTTTCGTTGTAAGCTTGATTCAAAACAGAATTCCTGATGCGGTTACATCCTCAGGTATGACATTTACGTTAACCGCCATTATCACACTCACCGCCGGTACATTTATGCTGATGTGGCTTGGCGAAATGATTACCGAACACGGCATCGGCAACGGTATGTCATTGATTATTATGGGCGGTATCCTTGCTAACATGCCAAAAGCACTCGTTCTGATGGTCCAACAAGCACAATCGAACTATAAGGAATCTTTAAACATTATCGTTGTCTTAATCTTGTTTGCATTCGTTGTAATCACGATTGTAACAATAACTTTGGGACAGCGTCGTATACCGATTCAGCATGCCAAATTTCAACGCGGACGACGATTATACGGAGGTCAGCGTGATTTTATGCCATTGAAAGTCGATCAGCCGGGTGTTATCCCCATCATTTTCGCCTCAGCACTGCTTACGATTCCACAGATGATATTTACCGCGCTGGAGAACTGGGTTACACCCTCCGCTGGCGAAACCGCTGGTTTCTGGTACAACTTTATTAATATCATTAACAATGAATTTCAGCGTGGCGGATTCGGATATATCATGTTGTATGTCTTGATGGTGCTGTTCTTCAGCTTCTTCTGGACAAAACTGATGTTCAATCCGGTTGAAATGGCTAAGAACATGAAGGAACATGGCTCGTTTATCCCGGGAATACGACCGGGTAAGAAGACAATCGAATATCTGGACAAGGTTGTCAACAGGGTTACGCTTGCCGGTGGTGTTTTCCTTGCTGCCATCGCGATCCTGCCCATGATAACATCACAGCTTATGGGTGTGAACTGGTCTATCACTCGATTTATCGGTGGTACTGGACTTCTTATCGTTGTCGGTGTTGCTCTTGACCTCGTACAAAAGGTAGAATCACACCTGGTCATGCGTCATTATGACGGCTTCTTCGGTCACGGCGGTCCATCAATGAAAGGTCGCAAAGGGTAAGCAAGCTTACTTTTTGTTTAAGACAACGACAGTTTGACACAAGAGTCGATTGACCTATTGACAATGTTAAAAACAATTTATTAACCTGCTGATGTACTATGTATGTCAGCAGTTTTTTTTCAAAAATACACTATGTCATTGCGAGGAGGGAGTAAAGCGACCGACGTGGCAATCTCAGGAGTGCCATCGAGCATTTCAAACACTTGTTTGATTTTCAGCCAACACAACAGGTAGTTCGTTTGAAAATATGCAAAAAGGTTCGCTTTCGCTGAAAGAAATAGTTTTGCATTATTCGTCATCATCAATCAGTTGAACTATTCGATGGAACACCTGAGATTCTTTCGCTTCGCTCAGAATGACAACGTTGCCTGAGGTTCTCGAAGGCAACATATAGATCCAGAAAATGTTCATCTTCACCCCTTAAATATGGTGGTTTCGACTCCGCTCAACCACCAGTGCGACAGGCATCGTGGCTGTCATTGATTACAATATTGCCAGACACAGGCAGGGATGCCTGTGCCACCATTTACTTTGTCACCATCCATAGAGTTGCTTCTGTTGCCTGAGGTTCTCGAAGGCAACACACATTCCTGTCATTCCCAACTTGAGTGGGAATCCAGAATAATATTTCATTGCGAGGAAGGAGCGAAGCGACCGACGTGGCAATCTCACAGGTTTGATGATGATTAGCAAACCTATGCATTGTCATTCCCGTTTTCGCAGGAATGACACGAATGCTGGTATGACAAAATATTCAAATTCAGTGATTATTTGCTTCTGTGTGTCCAATCATCGTCCCAATCGTCATCGTCGTCATCGTCATCATCGTCGTCATCGTCGTCGTCAGTTTTTTCGTCATCATCGTCGTCGTCATCGTCATCATCGTCATCACCGGGTTCTGGTTCTTTCACGGGCTTCTTTGTTTCAGGGACAATCGGCTTGCCCATGACTTTTTTGTATTGCTCGCGAAGCCATGTATCAAACTCATCCTGCAGCTTGCTGAGTTTCTTGTTCGATTGAAGCATTTTAAGCTGCTTAAACAGAACTTCTGTAATCTTCTGACTATTCTTCTCAACTTTCTCACGAGAACCCCAATATTCCTTGTCGCTGGGTAATTTCAATTCTAACTTCATAGCATCTGAAAAAACCTGCGGAGTATCACCACCTGCACTGACATCAATAAAAATTTTGTCATATTCATCAGGATATCTCTGAACCATAAAGTGCGTAAAAAATCCTGCTGTCGCATAAAACTGCCCATGAATAAACACTCCTGCACCACCTTGAAATCCTCTGCTTAAGATATATGCACGTTGTAGAAGTTTGTTATCTTTGGGATTACTGTTGTTATACGCTTTCAGTAAACCTTGCTGGTATATTTGCGCAAGAACATTTCCATAATACATTACGAAATTACCATTGCGCATTGTAACCAAGCATTCAATCGGTACAACATTCCAATCTTCACGTGGCGGCAGGAACGGTATTGTCTTGTCATCCTTGAGATTGTCATAAACATAACTATCCTTGTCGCCGAAATACTGTTTCAAATATCCAAAAGTTCCCATTCTCTCTGGATAATGGATATTCTGGAAGTGCATTTTCCCATCAGCATCCTTTTCGTGCCCAGCGTTGAATTCCGCAAAACCCTCAACAATCCAATATGAGTTAATTTCGCGAAGCCCGTATTCATGAGGTGCATATCTGTCGTGAACCTGGTGTGTTGCTTCGTGAGCAACGACTGCAAATTCAAAATGACTTTGGTCACTTGCGGTATCCTTGTAAAACATCACGCATTTTGTAACCATGCTATAGAAAGCTCGAGCAAATGACGGAATGGACTTATCGACTTTTTTCAGGTAGCTATCGAATTCAGCACGGTTTCTGAAAGAAACGAAAGTAAAAGGTTTCGGATTCTCAGGTGTATCATCCTTGATATTGGATTTAAGGTTCAATCTTTCTATCCAGTTTTTCTTAAGCTGAGTCCAGAATTGATTTAGTGTACTTACTCTGTCCTTGACTGTATTTAACCAAGTTTCGTCATCTTCACGCTGAAGTAGTATTGCAAAAGGTTCCGAAGGTACAACGTCAAACTCAAACCCCTTAAAATTCACATCACTTTGAAGTCTTCCTTTTACTTTCAATATCTCTTTCATAAAAGGATTTTCTTCAAATTCTTGCGTAAGACGCTGAAATTCTGATACAATTTCATTTTCAACTTGTTTCAAATTGTTGTATTCAGCTTCGGTAACCCACTGTTCTTCACTCTTTTTCAGAACACCAAGTTTATCTTTTTCGATATTAAGTCTCAGAATTTCATCCCATTCTTTACCGACCGGAAGTTTATACAATATTAGTCCGAGTTCTTTGTTGATATCGACTATAAGAGCAAAATCGTCAGTAATCATTTTAGCTCGTTCAAGAATTTCAGAAGCTTTAAAAGTATCATCAGTTAATTCTTTAACGGTTCTACCAAGACTCAGAAGCTTCTCCGCTTGTTTATTCGGGTCATCAAGCTCATTGATTTCCTTTTCCCTCAAGTCAAAGTATTTATTGGCGTATTGAATGAAAACTTTTTTCAATTCAGGATATATTCCAATCGAACCGGTGTAGTTTTTTAGTTTAACCAGCAGACCGGAAGAATCATTATCACTAACTGCTTTATCATATGTGGATTTTAGAGAGTTGATTGCGCTGTCGATTTTCTCTTTCGTCAATTCCGCTTCGGTTTTAACTGGAACAGTTGGTTCATCTACATCGGGATTGTTTGTATCTTCATCGTTTGCAGCAGTTTTATCGGTTGGATCCGTTGTATCAATAGGTTCTCCAGGTCCACCACCAAACATCACGGCAAATAATACAATTAACAGAATCAGTCCACCAGCACTGATGCCAATAATCATTGGCATGTTGTTCTTTTTCTCCGGTGAGTATCTGTCATCTCTATAACCTTTGCGACCAGCGTGTTGGCGTCGTTCATCACCTCTAACACCAGATGCTCGACCTCGCGTGCCGGATTCACGGTCAGAATGTGTTCTTGATTTTTGACGCGTTCCAGCTCTTGACGGCACTCTCTCAGCATTTCTTGCTTGTACTGGTGCCTTTCGCATTGGAGCTGGTGCTTTTTTCAGTGGTGTCACATTTTTTGGTGCAGGTATTGCTTTATCCCATGCTGAAAGTTTTACACCATCGGTTTTACTTTGATCCCGAACAGGTGGTGGAGCCATCGGTGGTGGTGCTAAAATACCCAAGTTGGGAATTTCTAATGGTTGGTGACATTTTGGACATTTGATAGTTTTACCAGCATATTTCGAAGGTATTCTGAATTGTCCATTACATGAAATGCAATTTGCGATAATTTTATCATCCATCGAATTTCCTTACATTATTTGTTATGCATTTTGATTATAACAGAGCATTAAACAAAATGACTCAACAAAAACATAACATTTTTTGAGTTGCATTAAAGAACTAACTTCACAATTTTACAAATGAAATTGAGTTGAAGATGAACTTAATTAGCATTCAGAATTCAAAGAATTTTGAAGCTGTTCACATAAGTTTATACGAAGGAAAGCACGTTTAATTTAAAAAAAACGCATTTTTTTGTAAAAATCCAAAAATGTATTTTACAAGTTATAAAATATAAGTTATCGTTAATAAAGATTCGCATCATAGACATGAATTCGAGAATTGAATCAAAAATACAACACACGCTAAACAAATGCCCATAAATGCCGAATCTGTATACGGTGAATTAATTCCGTTGCATTGGAGAGCGCAAATGAATCCCAGAACTTTCGGGTCTATCACAGTAATAACATCAATATTTATTGGCTTGATACACGTTTTGATTGCTTCTGAAGTTACTTTGCTTGATTTCCTATGGCAGGACCTAATCGCAATACTGTTCGTTATCGTACTTGCACGCGAAACCGGAGCGGTCAGTTCCGAAGATTCTAAGCCGGTTAGTCTTGTCATCAACAACAAATTTGACGAACTTGCGGGCAATCAAAATTTCGGTAATAATTCTTATGATTTAGGCAATCTGGCAATTCAGAATATTTCAAATGTTTTTGAAAAACTCGCGGAAAAGATGGCTTTGCTTGAGTTGAAACTGGAATCAGCGAAAATACTATCCAATTCTGCAGTTAATACCGGAGTTTCCAATGCTGATGTTAAGGTCAGTAAGCCGGTAACTCTATTAAACCCAAAAATTACAAAACCAGTTCTCAGTAAGTCCAAACAGATTATGTTGAAGAAGATTTTTAGTGACAATAAAAATTTACAGAAAAAAGCATCATAAAAGGAGGAAATATGAAACATTCGCCAAGCGATTCCAATAGGTTTAGGAATTTGAACCAGCCGAAAGTGTATGTTCAGCTTGACCTGTTAACCGAAAACATCCCGATGTATGAAGAAATCAAGCATTATCCGAAGAACTCAACGCAATACAAAGCATTTGTGAAATACAGCAATGTTGTTTGCAGCGCGGTTTTCAACAATCTGAAAAACCAATACGGCTACAAGATAGTTTTCATACACGTTGCAGGGCAGGATATCGAAGCTGATGCACTTAATATAACGCCTTTGGCAATTCAGGAGCTTGAGCGGATTGCATTCGCCTATGCTGCGTAAAGGAGGTATCAGTGACTGAAATCGACAAAACTGAAGGAGTTGAGCAAAGCTGCTTGTTCTGCAAGATTATTAAGCGTAAAATTCCCGCAGATATTGTATTCGAGGATGATGATGTGCTTTGTTTCAAGGATATCAACCCGCAGACACCAATTCATTTGCTACTTATCCCTAAAAAACATATTCCAACTATGAATGATATTGCAGAAGATGATTTTATGCTGATGGGAAAATTGTCTGCGAATATACATAAAATCGCAGAACAAGAAGGTTTCGACGAAAAAGGTTTTCGAGTGGTTATCAACACGAATAAAGCTGCTGGTCAAGTTGTCTGGCACATTCATTATCATATTCTAGCGGGAAAAGAGCGATTTGGCTGGAGTCCCGGCTAAAACAAAGATTTGAAACTGAAAGAAAACGATGAGTGAAAGACTGAAATCAAAATATTTGCGCAAACGAGAGGAAATCAGCAGCAATTCCAGTAAATACTTCTTTGCTGGTCTATTGTTTGCATTGTTCATGCTTTTTTTGTTCTATCAATTTCGAGCTATTATCCTGAAAACAGCGACTTCCGCGAATGCAAAACCAACTATTGCATGCGATAAATCAGAAATATTGAATTATGTGAATCAAACTGCAGAACAACCTCCTGTGCTTAAAATACAAGAACCAGAGCAAGATATGCGAGAAAAACATTCGAAAATTAATTCCGAACATACAATTGGCAACCTACAAATTCAAAAAAATGTAAATATTGTTAATGCTAAGGAAATAAAGTCGGAAATGATGTCCGCCACACCAGTAAAATCTTTTGATAAGACCAGAATCTATTTTCATCATAGGAAAATTCAGATATCGGAAATGAAAAAGAAATTTCACAAAAAATTGATGCTGAATTAAATGAGCAAGGAGAAAAAATGAGTAAATGCAAATTGATTGAATTCCAAAGACCAGAAGTTACTGCTGCCATCAAGCATCTCAACACACTTAGACTTGCTAATGAATCAGTTATCAACGGCAAGAACGATTCCATTTTGCTTTCCGAAAAAGCGATTGAGGCATACCATTTCTTCGATGTAACACTCATTTCAAGACTAGGCATTCACGGTGCAGCCAACTTTTTGCAATCTCTTCCAGATATTGAACCGAAAAACCAACTCATCGAATACTATATAAATGAAAAAAACTTGAAAAATATCTGCATTAACGGAGCATACCTGAAATCTGATGACACTACAACTTTGATAAGCTGCTGTGATGGCAACAACGATATCTCAAACAACTGCATTATCGACTTCAAACCTGAAAAAGGGATAGAAAATTTTGATGTTTCATTCAAAATCGCTAATCAGCAGGATCACGCGAGACCTTTTGTGCCAATGGTTGTCGAAGCGTTCTTCTCGCTCAGCTACGGTCATCTCTCGATAAAAAAATGCAACCAAACTCCAGTCAAGAAATTCTTCTATCTTTCACTCGAGAAAAACCAATCGCAATTAATTCCGCTTCAATCTTTCATCGAC
Organism: uncultured Planctomycetia bacterium; assembly: GCA_964480395.1. Classification (GTDB taxonomy): domain Bacteria; phylum Planctomycetota; class UBA8742; order SKZP01; family CAYZQB01; genus CAYZQB01. The sequence goes on along the minus strand of CAYZQB010000049.1, from coordinate 2,466 downwards.
TGCAGCAAAATTTCCGGAGCAAATATCAAGATTTCCAATATCCGTTTTTGTGTTTCCGTGCCGAAATTCCGTACTTTTTCGCCGTTAAGCAGCAGGCAGTCCTCAAGGAAACTACCGGTTTTGTTTAACATGAAGGTCGCTTAATCGAAGCTCATCAAGCATCAATGTAAACATCGCTTTCATTATCTCATGGCTATCCTTAAGCCGATGCATATCGTCAACCAACGTCAATTGTGCATTGATTTTGCTTGAATACTCAATAACTACATTTGCTGGAATAATTTCATCGCGCCAGCCGTGCAAAATCTTCACATTTTTCACATTAATTTCTGGAAAACCGATATTTTCAATACCGACAGCAGGAGCCATCAAAAACATGCCAGCAATATTCGCATCAGATGTTTGAGAGTATATCAGCGAAACAAGTGAACCCATGCTTGAACCCACGAGGATTAAACTCTCGAAATCCTCATTCTTCAGTACTTCCCGAAGCATCTCTAACCGAACTTTCAGCTCAACCGAGTCAGTATAATCGGGAGCGATTGTTTTTGCACCTCTACCCTCAGCAATCTTCGATAAAACCTGTATCTTTGTACTCGCAGGCGAACTTTCCATACCATGCGAAAAAACTACTAAGCATTTGTCAAAATTCATTGAATCTCTTTCAAAGTTTTATAGATTTTATAAAATACATGTTTTTAATATAGTATAGAGTAACATAAAATACAGGTATGTCATTCCCGCGAAAGCGGGAATCCAGAGAATTTTACTGTTTTTGCTGGATTCCCAATCAAGTTGGGAATGACAGATTCAACCAATAACATATGTTACTAAATAATATGTCAATTTTTGCAATGATTGGAGTAAATATGGGTTACGATTCGCAAGCAAATCAGTCGATGCATGCAGGACAGATAGCTGTTGTCCATGCGGAACCGAAAATTATCGGAGCATTTTTGAAAAAGGTTTACAGCTTGTTTTTCTTTGGAATTGTTGTTTTTGCAGGTGTCGCAGCGCTTTCCACCTCATTTTTCATTAAAAAACCTGAACTTATCAGTAAACTGTGGTTGGGAGCATTAATTGGCTGGATGGTATTATCATTTCTCGTTGGCAGAATGCTGGTAAACCCGAAAAGAGGGTTCCTTGCGTTAGTTCTCTTTGCTATCGGTGAAGGAGTCATTTTCGGACCACTATTAGCATTAGCATACTATGTTTCGGGTGGTTGGACAATTGTCGGGCAAGCAATTATCTTGACAGTGCTGGTTTTCGGAGGTCTCACAGCATATGTGTTGATTACGAAAGAAGATTTCACATTTCTGGGTGGATTTCTATCGATTGTTGGGGTTTTCCTGATTGGTGTTGTATTATTAACCTGGATTTTCGGTTTTCCGTCAGGAAATATATTTGGAATATTAATACCTGCAGTATTCGTTCTGTTTTTCAGCTTGTACGTGCTTTATGATACGTCGGTGATTATGCGGAAACTCCCACAGGAATATGCTGCTGCCGGTGCTGCCATGCTGTTCCTCGACTTCGCAGGTTTGCTCTATTATATTATCATTCTGCTCCTGAGTTTGACCGGTCGCGATTAAGTTACAAAGCTTATTGTTGACAATGCTCGTGCAACCCACGGGCTTTTTTTCATTCAAGTTCGTGTAATATCCTTAATTCAGATTCAATTTCAACAATTTTGTTTTTTAACCTCTTATCATATACTTTGTCAATATAATGAGGATTGAACAACCCAGTTGATTCTGGTATTGGGTCTCCATTTTCATCTTTAGATTCTTCAGTAAACACTCCAGCATAACCATAACTTACAACCAAAGGATACTTCTCAGATATGTTATTTGGTTTTTCATAATTTGCATAAGTTTTCTTAGTTAACTTCGCCAATTTTCTAAACTTCTTAATGAAATTTCCTGAAAGACTTTCAGGCTCATCTTGTGTTATTGTTCCTTTAACTTGTAATAACATGATGTGTACATAGTTATCTTTATTATAATTTTTTATGCACCAAATATCTGATGGCGTCCAACTGCGTTCAGTTCGGCAAGCAACGTAGTTCATACCGTAATCAACTTCAAGTAATTCCACAATTTCTTTTACGTAATTTTCACTTGCTTCCCCAACATCATAAGCAGTGATACCTTCAATTATTTCGCCCAACTCATCGTATTCAGATTCATCATACTTTTTATCTGAAAACCAATCATCTTTTACATAATTAACAAATTCTTCAAGCCATTCCTGCAATACACTCATAGTATATTCCTTTCTGATTTAGTATGTTTATATTATTAAACACAACCATGACATCATTCACTGATTCGAAAATTATTTTTGTAATTTTTATTTATGTTGTTTCTTCGTGAAACTTCGTGTTCTTCGTGGCTAAAAAAAGAAAAACATGTCATTACGAGCGAAGCGTAGTAATCTCAGGGACTCTGGCGAGTTGCAAATGCT
>CAYZQB010000048.1:3964-19374 GCA_964480395.1 uncultured Planctomycetia bacterium | reverse complement strand
GCGATTTTCTTGAAACCTGCAATATTCGCACCCAAGACCAAATTGCCTTCTTGACCAAATGCTTTTGCAGTATCAAAGCACGTTTTATGGATTGTCGCCATAATCCAGTTGAGTTTCTTGTCAACTTCCTCTCTAGTCCAACCAAGTCTCTGGCTGTTTTGTGTCATTTCAAGACCTGAAACAGCAACACCGCCGGCATTGGCAGCTTTACCAGGACCGTAAAGAATCTTGTTCGCGATGTAAATGTCGATTGCTTCAGGATAACTGGGCATATTTGCACCTTCTGCCAAAAGGAAAACTCCATTGCTAAGAAGCCTTTGTGCTGCTTCACCGTTGACTTCGTTTTGAGTTGCACATGGGAATGCACAATCTGCTTTGATGTCGATATCCCAGACCGCTTTACCTTCGTGATAATTTGCACTTGGGTATTTTTCCACATATTCTTTAACTCTTCCACGTCTAACGTTCTTAAGATCCATCAAAAATGCAAGTTTTTCTCTTGTGAAACCTTCTGCGTCGATGATTGAACCGCTTGAATCTGAGCAAGAAACTGGCAAACCACCGAGATCTAAAAGTTTTTCGATCGCATATTGAGCAACATTACCTGAACCAGAAACTATTGCTTTCAATCCTTTGTAATCTTTGCCTCGGGTTTTAAGCATTTCCTCGCCGAAATATACTGTCCCATAACCTGTTGCTTGCGGTCTGATAAGTGAGCCACCCCAGTTCAAACCTTTACCTGTCAATACGCCTGTGAACTCGTTACGCAGTTTTTTATACATTCCAAACATGAAACCGATTTCACGACCGCCAACACCAATATCTCCTGCTGGAACGTCAGTATTAGGTCCAATATGACGGTAAAGTTCGCACATGAAGCTATGTGTGAAGTTCATTACTTCATTATCGCTTTTACCTTTGGGATCGAAGTCTGCACCGCCTTTACCACCGCCCATGGGAAGTGTTGTTAGCGAGTTTTTGAAAATCTGCTCAAATCCTAAAAACTTTAGAATGCCAAGATTGACAGTTGGATGAAAACGGAGACCGCCTTTATATGGACCGATCGCACTGTTGAATTCAACGCGGAAACCGCGATTAACCTGTATATCGCCTTTATCATCAACCCACGGAACACGAAACAAGATCACTCGTTCTGGCTCAACAATTCTTTCAAGAATTCTTTGTTTTTGGTAATGAGGAAATCTCTCGAAAACAGGTACTAGAGTTTCAAGAACTTCCTTAACTGCTTGATGGAACTCGGGTTCTGCTGGATTTTTAGCCTGAACCAAAGCAAAAACATCACTTACATATGACATAGAAACCTCCAAAAGAACGTGAAATTGCCTTGAGTCTTAGTAGTTTAAGACATCTTTGAACGGGATTTTATGAGCTTATGAAGAGGGTGTCAAAAGAAAAATACGAAAGATATGTTATATTCAATATTTATCGTAATAATTAACAAAACGATAATTCAGTCAATATAATGTGGGAAAAAAGTAAAAAAACTTATTTTGCGTCAATAATATATTAATACCGTTGATTTCTTCGGTCTTTTGATAATTATATTAAAATTTACACGAAAATGAAAAAAACCTTAAACATTTCGCAATATTTTTCGTCTAAGAAATACATGGTGATTTATATTGTAATATAAGTGTATTTAGCATAATTCAAAGAATGCTGAATTTCATCTGTGAGGATATTTAATTTTTAATTCGAATAGAGGTTTTGGAGTAAAAATATATACGCATGGGGTAAAAAATATGAAATATTTGAAGATTTTATCTGTAACCATAATTACATTAATTTGTTTTTCAAGTTGTGCTAGCAGTAAGCCGCAGGTTGTGAAAATTGTACCGAAAATATTAAACTATGGAGTAGTTTATGTGGGTAGTATTTCAGAGCTTCAGTTCGAAATAAAAAACAATACTGCGAAGATTTATGACATTACAAACATTGAGATTACAGGTGCAGATGCTTCAGATTTCACTCTAAAATCTGGTTGGAGCGGTCCAATAACACTAAACACTAACGAAGAAATCGAGATTACAATTGAATATGCTCCAAATTCTAACGGTGTAAAAGATGCACAGATTGAAGTTACTCACACTTACCCGACTGAAGCAAACCCAAAAATCGTATCGATAATTGCAAAATCTGTTATTGATGCTCTGCTTGAATCCTATCCCGTTAAACATCATTTTGGCTTCATACCTGTTGGAAATTCTGACACAAAGGATTTTGTTCTAAGCAATACCGGACCGAATGATCTTGAGATAACAGACATGCTCCTTAGTGGTGCTGGTGCTTCGGATTATGAAATTTTGGCTGGTTGGAACGGCAATCCAATACAAATCGCAATAGGATGTACTCATGTTGTAACAGTAAAATTCAGCCCAAATTCTGATGGTGATAAAATCGCTGTATTGCGAATTGTGCATTCAGGATCGAACTCACCCGTTACGATTGATATTACCGGTGGTGGTGGCTACGGCTATATTATGGAAACTTTCCCGGTAGGTATGGATTCAATCTGCAACACAGGTACACCGATTATTGTTACGAATTATCTTGATGATGAATGGTTCAATATCAATCTTAGATTTACGTTTAAGTTTTATGGTCAAGATTTTTCGAGTGCTTGGGTATGTGACAACGGATGGATTTGTTTTGGTCAGGACCCGAATGATCCAGCATACGAGAATTTTTCACTTCCCTCAGCAGGTGCTCCCAATGCTGCGATTTATCCGTTCTGGGATGATGTTGAACTCAATCAAGCAAATGTTCCAGACACAAAATGGGTTACTGAAACTCAGGGCATTACACCTTCACGAGTTTTCATAGTTGAGTGGTTCAAGCTAAATCGTTACAATACTGCACCAGCATCAGTTGCGACTTATCAGCTGCGGCTTTATGAGACTTCAAACATAATCGAGTTTCATTATTCGATAGAATTTGGACATTGGGCAAATGCGAATTGGACTGCTACCATAGGTCTTGAGGATGAAAACGCTAGTAAATATAAAGAAGTTTCGGGTTCACCCATTATTAGCAAAAGACCTATAAATAATTACCGATTTATTCCATAAGATGCAAAAGACAACACTGTAATCTGGTGGTTGAAAACATTCGAAGTGTTGCATCTAACTGAAAACAAGTTGGTTGTCATCAAAATACTCTTTCAACTGTCAGTTATTTAGCATGATGTACATGATAATAGGATGAATCCATATTGTCCAAAGCTTTCAGTCTTACATAATCCATAATTCAGAATAAATCGACCACATTACATTGTTCGCGCATATCTTTAGAATGTAAATTGGATTGAATAATGATAAAATTTAGAATCAATTTCGATTGAGTGAACAAGATTTCAATGGTTTCATTATTTGAAAGGAGCAGAGATGACAATTGGTTTTGCATTGAATAAGGGAATGCCCAAAAAATCCGACCTTGCAGTATTCTTCGCAGTTTCAAATGTTGATAATTCACAAAAAGATAATGGTTCACAAAATAAATTCACTGTCCCGACAATCCTCACAAAGCTAGAATTAAATGGCATTACAGAGACATTTGAAAAGCTTGATTTTACTGGCACTTTGCATGATAAATGTCTTATTCCTGGTTCTGAAAAGGATTTCTTCAAAAAAGCACTTTTCATAGGTTTGGGCAATGCAGATAATTTCAACCCGAGAAGGATAAATTCGCTTGGTATTAAAACTTTACAGCATGTCAAGGAGATGAAGGTCAAGAAATTTGATATAGTTTTCGATAAAACACCTGACAATCTAGATTTCGATGTTTTTCTTGAGAATTTCATTATTGGAGCACATCGAGGTGCATACAGCTTCAGCCGAAAATCCGCAGAAGCACAGAAAATGAACCCAGATATTCAAAAATGCACAATTTTCCTGAATACAGTTACTGCAAAGTTCAAGAAAATCGTTGCAAATGCTGATATTATAGGGCTTGGAGCAAATTTAACTCGAGATTTGATTAATATGCCTGCAGGGGAAGCAACACCGAAAAAACTGGCAGATGTAGCTCTTGAACTAGGGAAATCAACCAGTGATAATCCCCCACAATTGAAAGTTACCGTGTTTGACAAGAAGAAAATTCAACAGCTTAAGATGGGCGGACTTCTCGGAGTGAATCAGGGTGCTGAAAAACCACCTTACTTCATTATCATGGATTATCAATATAACAAAAACGCCCCGACAATTGTGATGGTGGGCAAAGGTATAACGTTTGATTCAGGTGGACTCAACGTTAAGGAATGGATGGGTATGTCATCGATGAAAACTGACATGGGCGGTGCAGCAACTGTGATTGGGATAATGCAGTCGGTTAGAGAAATAAAACCAAAGATGAATGTCATCGGAATTGTACCAGCAACTGAGAACCTTTCAGGCGCAAATGCTTATATGCCGGGTGATGTTTTAACGATGTACAACAAGAAAACCGTCGAAGTCCTAAACACCGACGCTGAGGGTCGATTAATCCTTGCAGACGCAATATCTTATGGATCTCAGAAATACAAACCTGAGTATTTGTTTGATTTTGCCACTCTCACGGGGGCTTGCGTCGTTGCTCTTGGAGGGAATGCTGCTGGTGTAATGACTGAAAACGATGAATACTGGGATATGCTCAATAACGCTGCGGATGAAAGTGCTGATCGTGTCTGGCGTCTGCCCATCTGGGATGAATACGGTGAAGCGATGAAGTCTCAAATTGCTGATTTTCAGAATGTTGGTGGACGATGGGGTGGTGCATGCGCAGCAGGTTGGTTCCTTAAAAACTTCACAAATGAACCCAAGAATTTCGTTCACATTGATATTGCTGGCATGGCAACTGGTGTACCCAAGGGTTCAGGTGCTGGTGATGCATCGGGCTTCGGCATACAAATGATGATCAAATTCATAGAAAATGCACAAAAACAGTAATCTGATGACCATGAGTGAGCAAAAATCATTTCAAATGTTTCCGATATTTGATATGCTGAATATGCTGGAATCTAAGAATAAAATGAAACATTTCTTTACATTTTCCATATGATTTGTAGATTATTCCATTACTTTAGCAATAAAGAGTGTTTATTCATCCTTGATACTTTTCTTTACTCATCGACACCGGATTCGGATGCTAACAAGCTTTATTGTCGTTGATATGAGATAAGAAAGCTAGCTTGACTTGATGGAGTTGATGCATGATATTAATCTCAGAAAATAAAATATTCCAAGTCGGAATAGCAGACTCCGACGCAGAAATAGATGAAGTACTGGCATTAAGATTCGATGTTTTCAATCGTGAGCTTGGCGAAGGCATTCGAGAAAACGAGAAATGCCAGCGAGATAGTGATCAATTTGATAAATATTGCGATCATATAATCGTTAAAGAAATTGCTTCTGGCTCTATCATTGGTACATATCGAATCTTGAGAGGAACTGTTGCGAAAGAAGGTTTTTATTTCGAAACCGAATTCGATGTTGGCGAACTAAACAAAATCAAGAACGATATTGCTGAAATCGGTAGAACTTGCATTAAATCCCATTATCGAGGCAGCAGGGTTCTTTCTTTTCTCTGGTTCGGTTTGTATGCTTATACCCACACATACGGAATTAAATATCTTCTTGGTATGACAAGTATCCATACTTCTAGTGAAGCTGTTGTTAACCAGGTTTGGTCATATCTCAAGAAGAAGAATGTATTCGAGGAAAATTTTTATGTTATTCCAAAGAATCCACCAACTTTTTACGATTCAGAACCCAATAAAAAAGTTGTACCGGCACTTTTGAAAAATTACTTGAAACTTGGTGCTAAAATCATTGGTAAACCGAATTTCGATGACATTTTCAAATGCTTTGATATTCCGATGATAATTGATTTAAATTCCAAGCAGGTTGCTCTTTCGATTAAGCTGATTAAGTCGATTCTGCGAATTCAGCTACATAGGAAGATCTCAATCAATTATTTAAAAGTTAATCATACAGCATGAGTATCAACTATTATCATGGGCATAAAATGCTAAAATTCTTTTCTCTTCTTCGAATTATTATCACAACACCAATTGTTTTCGTTGCTATTGTGTTTGTATTATGCCTTGTCGTACTCATACCGAATTTTAAATTCAGACGATTTATCGAAATTAGTTATTTCAAGTTCTCGCTTTGGTTAATGAATTTCCGCTATAAAATAAACGGAAAAATTCAAGATAATCGCATCATTATTGCTGCAAATCACGCGTCTTACATCGATATTTTGCTGTGTCATGTGCTTTTCAGCGGTAGTTTTATTGCGAAAAAAGAACTGAAAAAATGGCCACTCTGGGGTTGGGGTGCAGCATTGCTTAGAACGATTTTTATTGAGCGTATTGGTATCAGTGCTCTTGACAGCTTTCTTAAAGTCGGTAAAGAAGCATTGGACAAAAAAATGAACATCATTCTTTTTCCTGAAGGCACAACAAGCAATAAACCCTTAAAGTCTTTTAGAATTGGTGCTTTCAGACTTTCCACTAATTGTAATGCAAAAATAATCCCTGTAATATTTAATTACCAAAATATAGAAGAGATTGCATGGATAAACAGTATGAGGTTCATACCACATCTACTAAGAATGCTTGGTGGATTTAAAATGAGAAGAGTAACGCTGACTGTGCTTGAAAAGCTAGACCCAGCAAACTTTGAAAATGACAAACAAATGCGAGATTTTACTCGAAAACTCATGCAACGTGTGATTGATGATGAATCACTGCAAAAAGAAAATGTGACCTTAAACGAAATTTTTGATACCAAAGCAAAATCTCAAAAGGAACTCGTTGAAACCTTTATAAATAAGAAATATAGGATTCAACCTGATAATTTCTTTCATACATATTTTCTGGAATAAAACGCTGATGCGAGGTAATCAATGACGCTTGAATTCGCTGAGAGATTGATTTTCGTCATTAATCCCGGCGGTGGATCAACGAAATTCGCATTTTTCAGAATCGAGCAGGATAACGCTGTTTCGCTTGTTAACAAGGAAAATATTCGACATAGCGTTGATGAATTGCGGAATTTTAACAGCATTCTCGACCAAAAAGAGTGGCGTAAAAAGCTGATCCATCAAGCTTTTGTAAAACTAAATTTTGACACTAAAAAGCTTATCGCAATTGTGAGTCGGGGTAGTTTGCTGAAACCACTTACCAGCGGAACCTATAAAATCAATGATATAATGCTTGCAGACATTCGAGAAGGCAGAATCCAAGCAGAACACGCAAGCAATCTTGGACCGCTTATTGCTGATGAATTCTCAAAAGAATTCGAATGTCCAGCATATATCGTTGATCCTCCCTGCACCGACGAATTGATTGACTGTGCAAGAATTTCGGGTAATCCGCTATTTGAACGTGCTAGTTTGACACATGCTTTAAATATCAAGCATACAGCAAGAAAAGCTGCGAAGACACTCGGTAAAACTTATGAAGAATGCCGTCTCGTTGTTATTCATCTTGGCAGTGGAATATCTATAACTTCTCATGCTCATAGTAAGATGATAGACATAAGCGACTCTACATCTGAGGGACCTTTTGGCACGCAAAGAGCTGGCGGTCTGCCAACAAGACAGCTTCTCCAATACATCATTGATAATCCCGGAAAACTCGAAGAACTCAACGATAATCTGGTTTCGTACTCCGGGCTTATCGCATATAGTGGAAGCGACGAATTCCTTGAGCTTCTAGCGGATATGAATGCTGGAAACGCGGATGCTCAACTTATTTATGATGCATTTGTACACCAGCTTGTGAAGTCGGTTGGTGCATTCTCTGCGGTTCTTGACGGAAAAGTTGATGCAATTGTGTTTACGGGCGGAATGGCATACAGCAAAGAGCTTCAGAAAGACCTTGTTGATAGGTGCTCCTGGATTGCTCAAATCATGTTTTTTCCCGGTGAAGAAGAGATGCTCGCATTGGCATCCGGTGCTGCTCGAATAATTAGCGGTGAAGAGGTAGTAAAAACATATTCATAATTGCATATCACAGCACAATGATGTACATATTCAGGTTCGCAAATCCCACGTGGTTTTGTGGTGTGTAATGTTGTGTGTAACAAATATGTTATAATTATAATTCGCACAAAGTAAGACAACTAAGGAACAAATGTTAGACGGTATAAAAAGCGCGTTCAAGAAAGTTATTGATAAAGTTAGTTCAGGCGGGAAACTCACCGAGGATAATCTGAAGGATGCTGTCCGAATGATTCGAACAGCACTTTTGGAAGCGGACGTCAACTTCAAAGTTGCAAAAGATTTTGCGCAAAGAGTGAAAGAAAAAGCGGTCGGTCAAGAGCTGATTCATAATATTCGACCGGGTGAGCAATTCATCAAAATTGTCAACGACGAGTTAATTACGCTTATGGGCGGTAATATAGATGAGATGAAATTTAATTCGTCAAAACCAACTGTTGTTATGATGGCAGGACTAAACGGAAGCGGAAAAACAACAACTTGCGGAAAATTTGCACAATATTGCCGTAAAAAATACAAAAAGAATCCGTTAATGGTTGCTTGCGACTTGATGCGTCCCGCTGCCATTGAACAGCTTGAAGTTCTTGGCAAGCAAATCAATATCGATGTGTACCTTGAAGACCCAAAGGGAAAACACCCTAAAGACGTCGCCAAACGTGGGATTAATTTCGGTGACAAAAACGGAAATGACCTGATTATCGTGGACACTGCTGGTCGCTTGCAAATAGACGAGCTTCTAATGAAAGAAGTCGAGGAAATCCAGAACAAAATCAAGCCTGATTATGTTTTCCTCGTGGTTGACGGTATGACGGGACAGGATGCGGTTAACAGCGCTAAGGGTTTCAACGAACGACTTGAAATTGATGGCGTTGTTATGACCAAGTTTGATGGGGATACACGCGGTGGTGCTGCACTTTCGGTTCGCGAGGTTACTGGAAAACCAATCAGATATCTCGGAACAGGTGAAAAACTTACCGATTTCGAGGAATTCAGACCTGAGGGTATTGCAGAACGTATTCTTGGTATGGGTGATATTGTTGGACTCGTCAATCGTGTGCAGGAAGAAATCACCGAAGAAGAAGCTGAAGAACAAATGTTCAAAATGCTTGAACGGAAATTCACGTTTGAAGATTTTTTGGGTCAGCTTGAGATGATTTCTCGGTTGGGTGACCTGAATAAGGTAATGGATATGATGCCAACGCAGCAGCTTGGGCTTCCCGATGGTGCGCTTGACAATTTCGACCCGAAGCAGCTGCACCGTGTTCGCGCAATTATTGAATCTATGACAAGGAAAGAACGACGCTTGATTAACGAGCTTGACCCAAGTCGGAAACGCCGTATTGCCAGAGGTTCCGGCGTCCCGCTGCCACAGGTGAATGAAGTCGTCAAGGGTTTCAAGCAGATGCAGAAGCAGATGCAGCAATTCCTTGGAGCATCAGGCGGTGGCTTGATGGAACGCATGGGCAGACGCATGCTCAAGGGCAAAAAAATGAAATCAATCAAAAATGAGCGTAAAGATTCAAAAGAAAAACGCAAAAAACGCAAAATCAAACGCCATTGATGTGGGTTAACCCACTTTTACCAACAGCACAAGCAAAGGACTCAAGAGTTATTTGACCTATTGGCATTGCTGTATTCTGTGAATTTATTACACACCCGTAGGATTTTTCACCGAATTTCATGATTATATTTCGGTTTTTCATATAGTACACTGTAACAAAAGTTTTAGTTGTGGTGGCACAGGCATCCCTGCCTGTTCATGTTGATGCTGAATGTCAGGCAAGATGACTGACCCACCAAAGATGTCGTAGAATTAATGTTACAGTGTACAAGTTTTATGAAGGTAAATATTTTCCTGAAACGAAATGAGGAAGATTACGTCGAAAATTGTATGAATAATTGTCTGTACTAAAGAAACAGGAGTAGATAATGAAAAAAATCTTTCTTTTCCTTATTTCAATTGCATTTATCACAAGCACATCCTTTGCAGACATCGCGCCTGACCCAATCAATTCTCGCGGACTGACCCCTGTCAAAGATACAAAAATTCAGATGGAAAGCGAGGAAATCAAAGTCGAGCTTAATCCGTCATATGCAGATGTTTACTGCAAATTCTTCATGAAAAACACAGGCGGTAAGGAAACGCTTGAAGTTGGTTTTCCAAACATAAACCTTGGTTTTCACGGCTATAACCGAAGCAAGGATGAGAAGGACTTGAAAGATTTTGAGGTTACAGTCGGTGGTGAAAAGATTGACTGCACACCAAAATTCAAGATTGACAAAAAATCTAAGAAAATCGAACCAACCAAGGATGATAAAACAGAGTACAACAATTGGTTTATCTGGGAAATGACATTCAAAAAAGGAGAAGAGAAAACCGTTGAAGTGAAATATAAGCAACCTTTTGGACTTGGATACTCAGCTGGGATTTTCGGCAAACGGTATTTTTCGTATGTTCTTGACACCGGTGCAGGTTGGCACGAAAAAATTAAGAAAGCAAAAATTACGATTACTTTTAAGGATATGACCAAGGATAACGTGATTTCTGCAACACCGAAAAAATATAAACTCAAGGATAAAGAAATAAGTTGGGAAATGAAGAATATCGAACCGACTTCCGAGCATAATATTCGCGTAGATTACAAGGCATACAAGGATTATGACGCTGCTTTGAAAGCTCGCAAGGACAGCATTAAAAGCTGGCAGGATGCATGGGTCGTGCTTCATTGTGCTGCCAAAGCAAAGCAATTTGACGATGCAGAAGATTTTTTTACTAAAGGTCTAAAACTCTCAGACGAGGAAAAATGGGGACGCGAGAAGAAAGAAGGTCGAGATATCGCGCTGTATCAACAAATTGCAAAAATACGCTATTTAATCTACAAAGAAAAGAACACCGATAAAAACAAAAAGAATACTCTCGAAGCATTCGAAAAACTCAAGGAACTTACGAAAAAACTGCTGAAACTTGATGATGAAATTGAAAAACTCTTCAATTTCGAGGATTTCGACAAGGGAATTTACAAATGGATTATCGAATCAGACCTGTGCGACGAAGATTTTATGACATTTTGGAAAGGTCCGAGTATGTTCGAGTCCAGATGGATTGCTGGCATTAAGAAGGCAGCAGGGATTGAAGAAAAAACGAAATAAATCGATTTTACTCGTTTAGGGCGTCGATTTTGCTGCGTGTCTCAGCGATTTTGCTTTGGATTTCCATGATGTCGTCTTTAATCGCTTCGCGGTTGATGTTAATCTCATTGACCTTCGTAGTTGTATCCCGCTGAGATTCGTAGCTTTTATTCGCAATGTCATCAACATGTGTTTTCAGGTCAACAAAACTTTCTTTGACTGAATTAATCCTTGTTTTCACTGTATCAAGGCGATTTTGCATTGTGGAATTTTCGATTTTAGCTCGATTCAGTTCGTCTGTGAGTTTCTTTATTTCTGCATCTGTATCCGATTTCATTATCATACCAAAAATAAACATCCCTATCCCTAAAACACCGCCAACAAAGAAGATAATTAACCATACAACAGAAGATCCGCTATGTGGAATTAGAGTATCAGCATCGGTTTTTTTCGATGATTTCTCAACTTTTTCTCTGGCAGCTTTCCTATCCTTCAATCCTGCGGATGTTCTTTTTATCAGCATAATTTTTTTCGGATTTTCCTTAACATCACCCACATTTTCTGTTGTTTCCTCTGATACATGTACTGGTGTAAAGGTTTCTGGCGGTTCTTCGACATTGACGGGTCGCTTTTTCGGATTAGGCTTTTCCTGAAATTCTTCGGGTAACACGACGTTGTATTTTTCTGCACCAATTTGGATTATATCCATAGGATGTAGTATTTTACGCTTGATTTTCACGCCATTGACGAGTGTACCGTTACTGCTGCCCAAATCTATCAGCGCAATCTGATTATCGCGAATGAATAACCGACAGTGTTTTGATGACACACCTTTAAAATTCATTACAATATCGCATTTATTAGCTCTGCCGATGATATATTCACCGTTTTTGTCAGCAATTTCGAATTCAAGGTCTTTATTTTTTATCCCGATGAATTTCATAACTCCTCGCTTTCGGGCTTTGGAAATAAAACAATTTTCTTGGAATCATCATCAGATTCAGCTGATTTTTCATCCTCATCGATTATTCTCTGTGAAAATAATACAACACCAGCAGCAATTGAAACAAATGTAATTATAATCAGCCAAATTGGCATATGTTCATCCTTGATATTCCAGATGTTTGGATAACATTCAAATAAATAGCCCAGTATCAAACTCATTGAATTATAAAGAATGTGTGCAATCATCGAAACCAAAAGATTTCGCGTTCGCCAGAACATAAAAGCAAGTACAACCCCGCCGATAAAGGTTATTGGGATTCTGATAGGTGAAACGTGCATAATTGCGAATAGCATTGATGATAAAAGAATCGCTTTCCAACCCTTCGTGATTTTTGAACCCCTGACATTGTTGACGAAACCTGAGAAAATGAAGCCACGGAAGAGTATTTCTTCGCAGATTCCCGGTAAAACAGCTAGAATCAGAATTCCAGTTATAATATTGTTTTCATTGAAGAATTCATCGAGAAATCCCAATTCTGCAGGCACTTTCATTCCAAAAATCTGAAGAATCTTCTGAAACTCAATCATGAGCAAAGATAATGCCGGTATTATTAGAACAATCCCGATTAATGATTTAATGTTGATTTGACTGACTGGGAATACTTTTTTGATTTTGTGTTTATTCATCCTTAGGATAATTACCGCTGGCAAAGCAATTAAAAGCACTTGAGATTTAATCATCGCTCTGATAAACGCAGTTGAACCTTCTTGAATCGCATTTACCTGCCAGAGTTGTCCGATGAACATAAAAAGTATAAATGATATCAAGAATGCAAGTATTGCTGTGCTTATTGAGGGTACATCTTTCGGTGGTCCAGCAGTTCGCCAGAATTTCCAGTTGAGTTCTTCTGCCTCGCGGAACAGCACATCTTCGCGATAAAACACATCTTTAGCCCATTTAAGTGCGAGAAGGGCATAAAATGTTGTTGATATCAGCACAGTCAGGATATTTCCCCAGTTTAGTGACGAAATTCCACCTGAACCATGAACCGTGATATTTGTCATGATGTCGCGGAAAATCAGGGATAAATTTGTAATCGGAGTAATTCCAAGCCAGAAATTGAACTGTATGCCCGGTAATAGCGATACCATAGACAAAGGGATTGCGACCATCATCAACGGTGTGATGTAGTATTGTCCTTCTTTGTATGATTTCGCAAATGACGAAAGTGCCAGGGCGATTGCGCCGAAAAGCGCTGCCGCCGGTATCATCATCAACAGCAGCACCGGAAATAAAATAAATGGCATTGACGGAAATTGAATTTGACCGGAAACTTGCTGCTGCATCTGTTTCTGCGGATCCAGCATCCCTTTCTCTGAATCATTTGGCGGTTGTGATTGAGTTTTTTCGGTTTTTGCAACAGTCTGTAACGTAACTTTTTTGTCTTTATCTGTTTTTTCAACTGATTTTAATGAGTTCTCATTTAATTTTTCTTTGTTTTTCTCAGAAATTTCAGCGGTCTTAACTGCAGCTTTCATGCTTGACTGCAAAATGTTTTTCGCAAAAGAAACTGTTACGCCAAGCGATGCCAGATTCAGGATAGTAGCTGATATTGCCACAGTAAACACCGTATAGAACTTCCCGAGGACGATTTCACTCCTGTCTGCAGGTGTTATCAACAAAGTTTCAATCGTCCCGCGTTCCTTTTCACCAGCCATGAGGTCGATTGCCGGCGTAAATGCTGCGGTTAGAATCATCAGAATCATGATATAGGGTATAATTTTCGCAACTTCCTTGATGGCAACCGAACCTTGTCGAATGTTTGTACTTTTTAGGATAATCGGTTCGAATTCCTTAACAAACCCGCGCAAGATACCTGAAATATGTGCTTTGGCTGTTGTCGAGCGGTCGGAAGTACCGAGAAATATTAACTCTGGCTCAAGCGGTGTTTCGTGTGCATTTAATCTTTCCTCAAATCTATCGGGAAATTTAATGATGATGTCAATTCGGTCATCGTCCTCGGTTTCCAGTCTTTTAATTGCTTTTTCCAATATTTCAGCACTGGTTTTACCCTCAATCTTGACAAGTTTTACGATTTTGCTGTCTTTTGCATCCTCAGCATCATTAGTTTCCGCATTTTGCGAAGAAAGAAACGGATTTGGATTGAATTCTCGGATGATTTTAGAGAGTTCAGGCGCATGTTCCTCGCCGATTATCACAGCTGTAAAGCTTTTCTGCATCTCCTTCTCGGTTTGTGATGAGAACAAAACGAGTAAGCCGATTATGAGTAGCGGATTAATGATAATAGGCAGTATAATTGCGACAAAAAGTGTTCGGCGGTCGCGCAATATATCTTTCAGTTCTTTTGAGTAAATTGTCCCAATGTTTCTGTTGAAAAATTTCATATTACCTTTGAAATGCTGATTTATAACTATTTTTGATAATGTACCAAATAGAAGAATTCCCGCTTACAAATTAATCAGTTTATCTTGAAATTCGTTAAAATTATCAACTATTTTTATTGCTCTTGAATTTTCATCCAGATGTTCGAAGTTTATTCTAATTGCATCTGCAGGTAAAATACTGTCGATTTTCTCAGCCCATTCAATGAGTGTGTAATTTTCGGGTGCTGACCAAACATCTAAAATGCCAAGTTCTAATATTTCGTCAATTGAACCAAGTCTGTACAAATCAAGGTGATTCACCGAAAAACCAGCGATTTCATACAAATTCCAGAGCATAAAAGTTGGTGATGTTACAATGTCATCGGAGGTTTCAAGTCCCGATACAAATCCTCGAACAAACTCGGTTTTACCAGCACCAAGGTCGCCCTGAAGCGCAATAACCCTTGGAGTTTTTACAATTTTCGACAATCGGACACCAAGATTCCTCGTTTTTTGTACTGAGTCAGAAATTATCTCATGAATCATCAACCCATCCCTTAAATCACTTGACTTGAATTGCTTTATGATTATATTGAAATATTCTATTATCCGAAAAGTAGCAATTTACGGAGTGTAATTACAATGAAATCAGCAATATTACAATTTTTATTAATAGCAATTTTTGTTTTTTCTGTATGCGGGAATGGATTTAGTCAAGACAATCCCGACGCTAGCAAAGACAAAGCTGCAATCAAAGATATGGTCGCAAAATACAAGGAATACATTGAGAAGACTGATGCTGAGAACATGCTTAAATTAATCAGTGCTGATTCATTGAAAAAACTTGAGAAAGAGCTTGAGAATCTGAAAAATTTGATGAAAGAAGTTCCGCGTGAGAAGCAGGACGTTGAAATTACTGACTTTGGTAAAACTCCACGTGAGATTTC
>CAYZQB010000048.1:0-3864 GCA_964480395.1 uncultured Planctomycetia bacterium | reverse complement strand
AAACATGGCGAAAAAAAGAAAAAGAAAGAGTAAACCCAAGGCACAACAGACAAAGAAGAAGGAACAGATAGTACCATCTGAAGTTGACAATTCTGCGATGAAAGATGAAAAAACTTCTGAAAAAATAGATGCGAATGAGAAAAAAAAGGAAACTGTAAAGGATTCTGTTGCTGAAGATACAACAACTTCTGTAGAGTCCGAAGAAGATATACAAAAGAAAAGCCGTCGTCAAAAAATCGCTATGATTGACCGCACTCTCGCTAAAACCCTTGAGGCACGAGAAGCCGGTAAGAGAAAGGATCTACGCGATCCATTTACAAAATTCTTCCAGGATATCGGGAAAAAAGCGATTGAATACAAACAGGCGTTATCATTTGGCTTAATGATAGTAACCGTTGTCCTGTTTCTCATCGCTTATAACATGATAACTTCGTCAGGAATCGAAGTAACTGAATGGTCAAGACTTTCAGCTGAGAACAGCATAGACGAGTTGCAAAATCTTGCTCTACTCTTCAAAGGTAAAGAAATTGAGCCAGAGGTGTATAGAAAACTCATTAACGCGTTGGAAAATGACACTAAACGAGAGATTATCGTTCGACTCAATAGTAAAATTGATGCTGCGAATAAGTTTATTAAAAAATTCGACAATAATCCAAAAGAGACTGATTATTGCAGTTATTTGCGTAACAATCTGCCAATATGGAAAAATGACCTTGAGTTTCTTACGAGCAGAGATGAAGAAATTGCAAAAGTGATTGAAAAACCTGAACACAACACAGTCGTTTTGCCGTCAGCAAGTGATGAAACGATTGAAATCGAGTTTGTTACAGATTATGGTTCATTGCGATTCGAACTTTTTGACCGTGTATGTCCAAATGCTGTAGCAGCGTTCATGTATCTGGTGCAGGATGGATTTTATCAGGAAGACGGCTTAGGCGGGTGGATTAAAAGGGCACAGACTAGCAACGGAATAGACCGGCTAGTTATCGGCGAGATGCCTGCGATGGATTATCAAAATCAGTCCAACACGTACAATGATATGAAGGATATCGACGAACGCGTTAAAAAACTCAATGAAGAAGTATGGCAAAAGAAATTCGATGCACGCAAAGATGGGCTGGGCTGGAAATTGCCTTTCGAACCCCAAGGAATCAAACTAAAGTGCATAAAAGGTGCTTTGCTTGCTTGGCTCGATAATGCCAACGAACCTGAATCCGCATCATATAAATTTTCGGTGTTGCTTGATGAAGACGACGAGTTGAGTGGTCAATACATGGTTATCGGCTCAGTAAAGAGAGTTTTTAACGGTGAGAACGAAAAAGTTGTCAACAAACAACAGCAAATTTCACCTGTTGAACTCGATGCTGAATCTCTTCAAACAGCAACGCAAATCGACGTTGATGGTTCATTTATCAACTATGTCCTAATTACACGCACTAAGGCACAGAAACGATTCACAAAGCTTTTTATTAAAACCGAGAACGACGGTTATGAACCTCTATCATCATTGCGATACTATAAGCAGCAGGGGAATATTGAATATGTTGTCGGCTCACCTGATGAAGCATCTTATGTTGTTGCAAATCCAGGTATGTACAAACTTATCCCCAAAGGGACATATTATAAAAACGATAAAAATGAAATTATCAACGCTGAGAAAGATGTTTATCTGCCTGTTTTCGATGAAAAGATAACGAATCTAATTCGCTATGGCACTGCGTTTTTCCCGCCATTTACAAGTTTTTATACATCATTCGCGGAAAATCTCGGTTCACTTATCACGATGAAATTACCTGTTTACGTTGATGAAATTGACGAAAAAGGCGAATTTCTGATGAAGGAATTCAAACCAATCGTTTATTACAACGATTTACCTTTGAAAATAATGATTCGGATGAAAAAACCACCGGTAACAGCACCTTTCGTGTTTACAAGGGACAGGGAATCACCGCTTTATTTTGAAGGTGATGTCAATGCTGCAAACAACCCACCTCCAGCTGGTGGAAATCCAATGGGTGATGGATATGGCGGGTATCCGATGGGTGGTGGATCCGGTGCAACAACCATTCCGATAAATCCCGGTCGATAACAAAGCAAACAAAATTTAGGAAAAAATTAAGACAATCAATAAATTTCCATGTTTTTTAATAAAATACTTGACCTTCTTAGTTTCAAGGTGTTATATTTCACTGAAATTAGATTAACAATGTAAAACAAAGCCCCTCGGAGTTATAAATATGAAGAAAAGAATTATACTTGCACTGCTCGTAGTGGTTTGCTTGTTCGCGTTTACAGGATGTTTTTCATTTGTTGATTGGACACATAACAAGAATCATTTGCGTTCATGGGACAAGAAAGTTTCCTCTTTACATAAATCCTTTGACAGATTCTTTCTCGACTATGACTGGGATGATACGTCAATCAACCTTGATGAAGGCTACTAGCGATTATCGATGTTGATTTAAATGTTAAATTGAATATTTTGCGATATTTTAAATAAAGCGCACCATTTTTGGTGCGTTTTGTATTTTGTGCCGTATATATGTTAATAATTATTATCGGTTCTGATATCAAAATACGGGATAATGAAATGTATAAATTTTCATTAAGCATTCTTTTCATTTTGCTGACTTTATCTGCTTCTCAGATTATGCACACTTTTGCACAGGATGCAGAGTCCGATAATGACACAGATTGGTGTGAAATCAACAAACTTACGCGTGAATATTGGTCAGCAAAAGATTCTGAGAGTGAAAAAATCGGGAAGAAACTTATTTCTGCTTTACAAAAATATCTTGAGGATAAAAAACTTGAAACAGATAGAGAAAAAATCGCCCTAAGCTTGCTTGTGAGCGTGTATAAACATAATTCAAAGCATAATGAAATCGTCAAACTTGCAGATAATTTCGTTGCTGATAAAGAGAAACTGACCGAAATTCAACATCTGCTTTTGCTAGAGAAACAAAATTCGCTGTTCGAACTCGATAAATTCAAAGATTTACTCGCGGAATCCAATTTGCATTTGGAATTTTTCAGCAAAATCAAAAAAAATGACGAATCCGATGAAATCAGATATTTTATGACGAAAGCACTTATGCATAAGGCGAAAGCTTTGATTATGTTGAAGAAAGAAGGCACCGACAAAATTCTTGTTGAAATCGATAAAATCATTGAAAAATATGAAAACAAATCAAAAGTCCTTTCCGTAAAATTGATAAAATCTGAGCTCAAACGTTTTGTATCGCTGCATCCCGGGGCTAAACTTGATGATTGGACTGCGGAAGATATTAATGGCGATGACGTGAATCTAAGCGATTACAACGGTAAAAAAACTGTAATATTTTTCTGGGCAAGCTGGGAAGGTAAATGTTCATACTTTTTCGAGAAGAAAATCACAAAGTTCCTTAAGAAATTGGCTGACAATCACATTGAATTTATCGCGATTTCTGCAGAATCCATTGAGACACAGAAAAAATATCTCGAAAAAGAGGATTTTAACTGACGATTCCTTTTTGACATGCAAAGCAAAATTTATCGCAAATACACAATCGAAACGCTGCCATATTTCATTTACATCGATGAAAAAGCCACTGTCATTAATTCGGGAACACTTGATTATTTTGAACTGCTTAACAAATCTATCTCAGAAAAAGACAAAAAGACAGATGAAAATGCAAAATAACGATATAATCGCAAAAGCAATTGCATTCGCCTTTGATGCTCATAAGGACCAGCAAAGAAAAGGTAGTAATGAGCCCTATATTATGCATCCTCTGCGCGTTTTCACCCATCTCATTGAACTCGGAATCACAGATACTGACGTTTTGTGCGCTGCTGTCCTTCATGACACAATCGAGGATTGCA
>CAYZQB010000047.1:0-19534 GCA_964480395.1 uncultured Planctomycetia bacterium | reverse complement strand
GTTTTGCTGCCACAGATGAAGACCTTGAAAAAGGTGCGAAAATCCTAATCGATATTGCCAAAAACGCCTAGAATAACTATATAAAAGTTTACCAGCATTGCTGTCATTCCCAACTTGATTGGGAATCCAAAGTTTTCAATGTACACAACATTCTGGATTCCCGTTTTCACGGGAATGACAAGACCCTAGCTTTTGCTACTGTTCACTATGTTATTTACATCATTTGACATTTTATACTGCTACCAGTCTTCAAATTTTGACTAATTTTTAAATTAAGTCCAAAATATAACCAAAATAAATAGACTGACCCCATCCAAAACAGAGAATGGTGGAACAGGCATCCCTGCCTGTTACTGATGATGTTGGGTGTCGGGCAAGGATGCCCGACCTACTAAAATTATCGTTTTACAATGCAGTAGATATTAAGGACAAGGAAAAGTGCGAGTGATAGCAGTGTGCAGATATGTGCGAGAATGTCTCCGAAGAAGTGATACAGTGAACGTCCACAACCTTTTGGTGCTTCAACAACGAGTGCACCAGCAATTCCGCGGGTTTTGCCGTCTTTTTCAAATGTAGCAACCATTTTCCCTGTCTGGTCGCATACACCCGTGATGCCGGAATTCACTGCTCGCAAGTATCCGATACGATTTTCTATGGCTCGAACCCTCGTTTGTGTCCAAATTTGTTCAGGTGCGTATGTGTCGAGAAACCAGCCGTCGTTGCTGTGCACAACCATAAATTCCGCTCCCTGCTTAGCGATTTCACGGTTCACATACGGGAAATTGGTTTCGAAGCAGATAACAACGCCGTATTTTACGATATTTTCGTTGTTTTTTTGAATCTCGAAGGTTACAAATTCTGTTCCCGCTTCAAAATGTTGTGCTCTGCCTACA
The DNA here is from genome assembly GCA_964480395.1 of uncultured Planctomycetia bacterium. Lineage (GTDB taxonomy): Bacteria > Planctomycetota > UBA8742 > SKZP01 > CAYZQB01 > CAYZQB01. Next base: position 18,641 of record CAYZQB010000047.1, on the reverse strand, counting down.
GCGTTATACAAGGGCTGGTACATCAATAAGGTGTGTTCAATAAAAGGTACAAACTCACCAAATGGAACAAGCTCAATCTTCTGAAATGTCTGCAAAATCTTACCTTCAGGCGACAATAAATGGGAACAATTGCGACCGGAAACGAGTTCTTTCGGAAAATCAGGATTAAGCTCCTTCAATGGTTTTTCAATTGCTGAAATCTGCATATACCATCCTTGTTTCCTTGCTTCTGCAACATATTTTGAAACTCGTGAATAATATCCATAATTCTTATCCTTGAGAATAAACGGCTCAAGCTCGTATATAAAACTCATTTCCGAATCTACAACAAGTTCAATCGGATTGTCAGTCTTGCGAATTATTGTAACTTTATCAGTCATAGCAATATCTGACTCGTAGTCATCGAGGTCGGGGGAATAGTATTCGTATATTCCTGGTTTTTCAGGTGTTTCAGCAAGAGCTTTGTAGATGCTTATCTGCCTATCATCGATTACATCCGAAAAACTCTCCTTTTCGCTCTTGTCGCTTCGCATTCCCTGCGGTATCGACGGTTGAGTCAGTGCAACCGTAATAGTATCTCCTTCCGGTTCTGGCAATGTCCATACACGTACAAGTCCGTAAACATGAGCGATGACAAGCGTCAGAACACTTGCGATGAGCATTCTTCGCCAGACTTTCGCTTTTTTCATCGACAAATCTGATGATACATTTTTATACATGCAGAATGCTCTAATTGAGCAGGCGATTGTTGCACAGAAGAATATCATCACGAAAGAAATACCCCAGATGCCGAAAACATCAGCAAATTGCATTAACGGATCATCCCACATCGAAGTATATCCCATAAATGCCCACGGTGTCCGTCCCCAGAACCATGAAAGTAAGTACTCATAGCCGACCCAGCCTGATGCAATCATCAATGGCGCACCCCATCCTAAATGTTTTGCAAACATAAATATCATTGCACCGAGTAAAATCCAGAACGTCAGAGCATAAATCACTCCCGTTGCAAGTAAACCAACGACTGTAACGCCTGCAATCCATGTCATGACGTTGAGATAATACACAAATCCGAACACAATCCCCAAAAGCACTGCTGACCATATTTTGCGAGTAAAAATCACAGCTATAATAAAAAATATTGGTGCAATAAAACCCATACACCCCAAATCAATGTCAATGCCAAGGATTTTTCCGAAAAAATGTGACGGATAAAATGCAGCACCGGCAAAAAAACCTGAAATCACAGTAAATATAAGGCGTATAAAAAAATTCATAGAGATTTCCGATTTGCTTTTGTTACTATTAGGTTTATTCATGGCAGCTCTGAAAAAGTATGATATTTATGTAGTTAATATTTTGTAAAAAAGATTCAATTAAGCGTAATATTTCCTTCGTTTCACTGATGAGAATGTTAATAAATTAATCTTCAAAGCCAAACACTTTTGAGGTGCAATGTGAGCTTACTAGTTCAAATTCTTGCGAACGTTGATGGAAGTCTCTTCAAACAAACATTTGTTAATACTGGTTTTGGGCAGGCAACCTTGGGACATGTTATTATGCTTATCTGCGGGTTTATATTTTGTTATCTTGGTATAAAGAAAAAATTCGAACCACTACTGCTTGTACCTATTGGTTTTGGCATCATCATCGGTAATATCCCTGTAACTCAGGGTATGCGCATAAATATTTACGAAGAGAATAGCGTTCTATATATTTTATATGACGGAGTACGACGCGGCTATTATCCGCCGCTTATTTTCCTTGGTATTGGTGCAATGACTGATTTTTCGACTATGTTAAGCACGCCGAAACTCGTACTTCTTGGAGCAGCTGCACAGGTTGGAATTTTTGTCACATTTATTGGTGCTTTGATGCTTGGATTTTTTCCCAACGAAGCGGCATCGATTGGAATTATCGGCGGTGCAGACGGTCCAACTGCAATTTTCCTGACAGGTCAGCTTGCGCCGAAGTTAATCGGTTCTGTTGCCGTTGCTGCCTACTCGTACATGGCACTTGTACCGGTGATTCAGCCACCAATTATGAAGCTGCTCACAACTACAAAAGAGAAACTCATAAGAATGCCGGACCCGCGTGAAGTCAGTAAAACCGAGAAAATTATTTTTCCAATTGTCGGTATAATTGTAACTTGCTATATCGCACCGGGTGCAATTCCACTGCTTGGTATGCTTTTCTTCGGTAATTTGCTCAAGGAATCTATGGTTACTGACCGGCTTGCAAAAACCGCTCGTACAGCATTTGTTGATATTATTACGATTTTAATCGGCGTAACTGTTGGTGCATCAACTGCAGCGAATTATTTTCTTACGGTGAATTCAGTACTGATTTTCGGTCTCGGTGCTTTATCATTTATGATTGCAACTGCCAGCGGAGTTTTATTCGCAAAACTGATGAATTGTTTTAGCAAAACCAAAATAAATCCGCTCATCGGTGCTGCAGGTGTTTCCGCTGTGCCGGATAGCGCAAGAGTTGTTCAGCACGTTGGCAGAGAGTATGATGACACGAATCATCTGTTAATGCATGCGATGGCACCAAATGTAGCTGGTGTGATTGGAAGCGCGATTGCTGCGGGTGTTTTATATTCACTTCTCGTTGTATAATAATAAATTTTATTAGGTTCTGTCCCATAAGTTTATTTTGGTTTATTTTTCCGCATAATTATGCTGCTTTTTGCTTGAGCTGGTTGAAGAATATGCTTGTTGACATTAAAACTTCACGAGCTTTATTGCCCTGAGCGGACCCGATAACTCCAAAATCCTCAAGCTTCGCTATCAGTTCAGAAGCTTTTTTGTTGCCTACACCAAGTGATTGCACAATTAAATTCGCTGTGATTCTCTGGCACATGATGGCTAATTCTGCTGCAGCGATGAATTCCTCATCCTTATGATACTCGAATTCTTGTTTAACTCTGATTTTCTGCGTTTTGTAGTTCGGATGACCCTGCTTTCTAAGAAATTCTGCGATTCTGAGTATCTCCTCATTGCTGATAAATGCGTTCTGAATTCTCACTACATCGCTTGAACCTGGCTGAAGGAAAAGCATATCCCCGCTTCCAAGAAGTTTTTCCGCTCCTGGTCGGTCAAGTATTGTGCGAGAATCGATTTGTGAAAGCACACGAAAAGACATTCTGCATGGGATATTCGCTTTGATTAATCCGGTGATTACGTCAACAGATGGACGCTGAGTTGCAATAATGAGATGAATTCCAATGGCACGTGACTTTTGGGCAAGTCTGACGATTGAGGTTTCGATTTCCTTACCAGCAACCATCATTAAATCGGCAAGTTCATCAATAATGGTGATTATGTACGGGATTTTATCCGGCAAATCATCGTCAATAATTCCACCTGCCATCGTAATTCTTCTGCGTCGATCGTCAGAGGATAATCCGTTATACTCGATGATATTTTTGCATAAAGTTCTTTCAAGAATCCGATAGCGGTCTTCCATTTCATCGACGAGAATACTAAGTATTTCCGGTGCTTTACTCACTTCGGTTATGACTGGAAACATCAGATGCGGAATGTTGCGAAATGGCGAGAATTCCACCATTTTCGGATCAATCAGGACGAATTTTACATCGTTACAACTGAATTTATAAAGGATGCTTGTGATTATTATGTTTGCAGCAACTGATTTTCCTGAACCTGTAGTACCAGCAATGAGCAGATGCGGCATTTTCGCTAAATCCGAGTACATCGGCTCACCAACACTCGATAAACCCAGGGCAATCGGCAGTTCGCTCTTGATTTGCTCGAATTCAAGGTTATCGAGCATATCCCTGACGATGACCATGTTTTTGGTTTTATTCGGTACTTCTATTCCAACGGTTGATTTTCCGGGTATTGGCGCAACGACTCGAACGGAAGGTGCTCGTAGAACCATGGCGATTTCGCTGCTGATTGACGAAAGACGTTTAATCTTTGTACCCGGCGCAAGGTCAATCTCGTACATTGAGACTGTCGGACCCATTGATATGCTTTTAATGCGTGCTTTGATTCCGTAATTTTTCAATGCTTCGTACAAAAGGGCTGCATTTTCGCGAACTTCATGGTTTTGGTCGGACTGATTGTCATTTTTACTTATATTCAGCAAAGACAATTCAGGCAGATCGTATGTTTGAATTAAAGGTTGTTTGATTGAATTTGTGTCTTCTGACTTACTTGCCAAACCTGATTCCATTGATTCCTCGATATAAGTTTCGATTTCGTGAAAATCATTATCGACCTGATATGCACTTTGCAGGTCATCTTCAGTTATTATGAATTCTTTAGGGATTGTCATATCTGCTTTTGTTTTCGACCTGGCAAAAATTTTCTTAAATCCGTAGATTGCTGGTCTTACCAGCACAGCTGATAAACAACGGGTCAAAAGACTTTTTTTACTAACTGCTTCTGATTCGATTCGGTTCTTATCAACAGCGACTGCAGGTTTTATAAGCTCAACCTTGATTTTAACCGGTTTTTCCATGTTATTTGTCGATTCATGATTCTCAGCACGACGAATTTTCAACTTTCTAAGAATTTCTGAAATTTGTTTGATGAAAAGCATATCTGTCGATATAAGAAATCCGCCTGTCAATCCTAGAACGAGTAGCATTCGAGTTGCCTGCAAACCCATAATATTCTTGAGAAGATTGAATATCGTGAAACCGATGATACCGCCACCGGTTGGTGAAGTTGCAGCAAAACTATGATCCAATTGCGCAAGCAAACCACAGAAGCTTATGATTGCAAGCACGGAACACACTGTTCGCAGCATGATTTTGTTTGTTTTTGTCGAGATTAGAACCATTAAAGATATGCTGACTATTGACAGCAGCATCAACAAAGCACTAAACCCAAGATAGTTAATCACGAGAAATGCTGATTCAGCACCTGTTTTGCCGAAGAAGTTTACTGGCTCAGCATTAAACGGGTAAACAAGATCAGGGATATCTGCGATGTTGTATGACAACATTGAAATAGTTAAAAATACGAAAACGGCAATACCCAAAACCGCCAGAACCTTTGCTGTCCCTTGCTTTAATACGGTATTGAATTTTATAAGCATATCTTTTTCATTCATAGTATTTTCTCACAAAGTTGCAGTTCAACAATTTCAACAAGTATCCTTAATGCTTTTCTTCCTATCCCGATATTTCACCTACAAAAATTGCATACTGGGAGATGGAAACAAAACCTACCTTTGACAGCAGGAATATGCATTCAACATCCATGCAAGGATACGCTGGCTTTCTGTAAATCGGCAATTTGATAAAAGTCTTTAATTTCCACGGTTTGGATGAATGGTGGAACAGGCATCCCTGCCTGTTTATTACATATTGATGTTGGGTGTCAGGCAAGATGCCTGACCAAACCTTATTTGATTGATTTCGCTGTCGCGGAAGCCGCTGTTTTCAAGTATTTATCGGTCTGTTCAACTCGCCATGGAAATATATTCGTGGATTCAGTCGTTTTAATCGCTTTTGTAAGATAAAGCGTTTGCTCATCTATCTTTATACGGAAAATATCTCGTTTTCTGCTAATTTTCACAGATAGCATCTCCTTTTCAATTTGCCATACCCCAAGGTCGTCAATTTTATCCTTGCCGTTAATATGCGGATGAATGTATTTAAACAAGCCAGTTTCAAGGAATTCAAGGGTGTAAGAATCATTAGTTTTGTCGGTTTCACGGTTGACCAGATTCCATTTACCTACGATTTTATGTATTTCCAGTTTTTGATCGCTGTAATAGAATTCTGTGTCAATTTGTATTGATCCCACACCGTCAACAGTTACACTCTCGTTCTCAAACCGCAGTCTCAGCATTGCATCATTCTTTCGTGTAGTTTCGGTGAAAATCCGTAAAATTCTATTTTTATCAACGTTGAGGTGATTATAAACCGTAATTGCAAAGATTATTCTGCCGAAATCCCTTGTCTCACCGGTTATCGCAATTTCTAGCTTAAACTCAGCGATTGTTTCTCCGGATTTATTCGCATACACTCGTGTGAAAACAACCTGTGCGGAGACTTTATCGAGTTTGATTCCAGCAAACATGTCTTTTAGAATGCTCAGTGCGTTTTCATTCTCGATAACCCAGTTGTATCCAACAGGAATTGCGAAATTTGGCAAATTCAAACTCACACCGGAAGGATTGCTGCCGGGAAGCGAAATCTCAGAGGTAACATCTTTCCCTGCACTGTCAGTTACAACTTTCATCCCATCCTCAGAGGTATGAATGTTGAATTTCTTACCCTCAAGAGGTGAAACAGTCTCGTTTACCGTTTTTTTATTGTCAATCGCTTTATCAACCTGAATTGTTCTATCATAATCACATTCTAATTCGTATTCATTGACGATGTTATCCTTGATTTTCAATGCTTTCCGCCTAAATATACTGTCAGTTTCCCTGGTTTTAGTAGTCGCATATTGCTTACCGTCTTTTATTGTAGTAATGAGCATTTTCAAGTTAAAATTCACATATGTTCTCTCAGTTTGTTCAATTTCCAATGCTGGCAGAGATTTTATATCGTAGAGCTTTGCTTCCGAATACTCATACGTGGTTTCCGTCGCCAGATTCATAACAAGCTGATGACTATCGTTTCCAGAAACATTCATTATCAGTACTTGTGCTTCTGAAACACTTTGTAAACGTTTATTATCGATGTCAACAATGTATGTTGTCCGTCTTTTCTCGATTCCTGTGCTTTCTGGTTTATCAGATTCGTCTTGAATTGCAAAATTCAGCATAAGTTGACGCTCAATTACTGCAAATGTTACTGATTTTGTTTTATTTTGCTTGATTTCGATAAGTTTATAATCGACAGAATTTTTTCCTTGAATTTTCTTTGCAAACAGACGTTTAAGCTGCTTATCATCGGGCTTCCAGAATGTGCCGACAGCAACAGCATAATTGGGTAAAATCAATCCGTAATCGGGTTGCATTTTCCGATATTTTTCGAGTATTTCACCAAAAAGAACCTTGGATTTACCTTCGTCAGAATCATGATAAACAGAGGAATTCGCATCATTATCTTTGCTTTCCTTCTTTTTTCGACGACTTTTCAAAATCTGCAGGAAAATTTTTGTCGGGATGCCGTTTTCATCCATTGTCATACATGTTTCCGCAAAAATCTGCTCGGAAACGATAATCTTTTTGTCAATTTCCTTTGATTTATCAGCAACTTCAACCATGCTTTGAGTCAGAATTTTAGAAATGTTTGCTGACCGCAATTCACCCACATGGTGAGCAATTAGCATAGAATATTTTTTCTCTTCTGCATAAATCTGCGCAGAATTGCTAAGCAGAAGTACAACAAAGTACAAGAATATCAGCAAAGTAACTTTTTTAAAGGTTATCATCATAAAATCCTTGAAAATTTTGTGTGCATTCTTGCTGACATTTTATAGCATATTTGTCAATAAGACAGGCATCCTTGATGCTAATTATTTAATTGTTGACAATGAGGTTACAATGGACGGCAAAAAAATATCAATTGTTGTGTTAATTATTGGAACTGATGGTCTGCATAGCAAGACAATTGCTCAAATTGAGGCAGCTTGTGATTTGAATGACCTCGAGTTTGAAATATTTGATCTGTCAAAGGAAAATACCGACCTTGAGACCAGCTTCTATGGCTCGATGAAAAAAGACATAATTTATATTGCTGATTTATCGAATATTGTGGAGAATCCATCAAGAAACAGTCAGAATGTCCTGATGCTTGCTTACACAGCAGCATGGATATACGAGAAACCACTGATAGCGATTTTGAATACTGAAGTATCAAAGAATCTGCCGTTCGGCTGGGAGAAATATGACCATGTGCTTGATTATACAACCGATGAAATCAAAGCACTAAAAAAGCCACTTGCAAAGAAAATACTTGAATTCTCGGATATTATCGAATCAGGTGAATCTGCGCAACCAAAAAAGAAACCAGAATTTATCAAGGATGAACCCAAAACTGAATCTGAATCAGCAAGCCAGAGAAAACAACGTCTTGGGATAAACGAATCTATTGGACAAAAAGCGGATGATGAAGCTTTAAAGCAGCAAGAACTCAATAAAATCCTGAAACAAAGATTCCGCGAACAAATGCTCATGGATATGACAAAGTCGTCCAGTGAAATTGAGCAGGAAGCAGCGAAAAAGATTGAAACAAAACTGCCTGGTATGCTCAGAGCTCCTGAAGGTTTCGAGAACAAACCGAGAATGACGAAAGGAATGCGCCAAATCGCTGAGGAAATGAAAGACGAAGAATTCAAATCACCTGAAAATGAAGAACTGAAAAAAGCAATCGAGCAAGCAAAACCTAAGGAAAAAAGCCGACTTCTTGAGTTGCAGGAAAAATATCAACAGAAAATCAAGCAGCTTGAGCTTGAAGATCAGAATCTTGACATTGATCTTAAAGACGAATCTGCGGATTCTACAATTTCACAAAAGCTGAAAGCTGGAGCTCGTACAGGAATCGGATATTTGCTCGATATGCATACGAACAACAAAGTTCAGCTTTGTAAAAACGAATTGACAATCGGCAGACATCCGGAAAACGATATTTTGATTGCAGATATGAAGGTTTCAAAACGGCATGCTGTGATTTTACGTGGTATTGACAAGTGCTATTATATTCAAGACCTTGAAAGTAAACACGGCACGATGCTTATGGATAAGAAACTTGAAGATATGGAACCTTTAAGCGATGGTGATGAAATACGAATTGCAGTAACGGATGATAATGCGGATGGTATCCGAAAATATAAATTTACTCAGCTGATTAGTTGATTGAGAAATCGAGTTTGATTTCAGGGAATCGGTTTATAACTTTAGCAATTCCAATCTCGGTAATGCTTGTTCCTTTGATGCTCAGTTTTTTCAGATTCATGACACTTTCGCAAAGAAGTGAAATCCCGGAATTACTGATATTTCTGCATCCTGTAAGGTTTAACTCTTCTAAGACCCGCATTTTACGTAGATAATTCATCGATACGTCGCTAATCATGGTGTATGAAGCATCAAGCACTCTAAGATTTTTTGTATTCGCGCTTAAATTGCTGAAAAAAGAATCAGTAATGAGTCTTTTTGAAAGTTTCAGAAATTGCAGGTTCATCGTAGAAATCGGTTGGAATTCTTCACCTGCTTGACTCATATCAGCTTTATCGACTGAAATATCAAGGTTTACAATGGTTTTCCCGTTCTGCGAAAGATGATACAACGCTGTGCCAGTGAAATTACAGTTTCTGAGAATCAAAGTCTGTAACGCTGGGAATTTATGCATAAAATCGAACGAGGATTCACTTAAATCGCAATTCTGAGCAATAAAAGTGTGCAGAAAAACAAGTTTTGGTAGTTTTTTTTCAGATTCCGTATTAAGAACATTCGATGACACATCAAGTTGTGTTAGAGTAGGTGTAGATTCACATTTTGATAGAAGTTCGATAATTCCTGTGGCACCAGCGGAATTAAGTACGCGAAGATTTGGAAACAAAGTAAGCATGTTGAAATCATTTTCATGTATTTCAAGCCCGTCAATCTCTAGCACTTGGAGATTTGGAAGAGTTTGGCAGTCAGCGAAATCAGAATTTGATAATCCTGCATTGCTTAGATTAATCCTTTGAAGATTCTTGCATCCTGAAATCAACGTTAAAATTTCGCTATCTACTGCATTCGAAACATTGCTGAAATCCATTGAAACAATTTTATCTCTCGCAACTAAGCACAATTGCTCGATAAGTTTCAAAATTCTGGAACTTCGCGATTTCATGCGTTTGGAACGCTCAGAATCACTCGAACGAATGTGTTTTCCGGGTTTGCTGAAATCAATCTCTATCGAACAACGAATTTCCTTCAATGGCACGAAATTATCGCTTTTCCGAAATTCTGCATCGTTTGAAAATAAAAGTTTCAGCGTGTCAGATGCCCGGAGTTCAATTTTAATTCCGGGCTTTTCATCAAGAAACACCTCGGAAAGCCTGCCGTTTGCGTGTTCAATAACAATGTCACAGTCTAAATCATGCAGTTCAACGGTTGTGGACGATCCAAAAACGATTTCTTCAAGATATTCAGCTCTGCTTGGTAATCCGAAGACTAAAAAAACAACACCATGAACATTGGCAAAAAGAAAACCTCTAAAAACATATAGTGCTAAAAAGCTTGATTCGCGGACATTCAGCATGAGAAAATAATCAGAAATCGCTTGAATTGACTGACAAATCAACGCCTGAATAAGGATTCGTGAATCATATCCATTCAATTTCAGAAGAGAAATCAGCGTAAGATGTAATCTCTTATCTAGCTTTGAAATCAATAAATCAGCGAATTCCTGAACAGCAGCGGATTGCTCTGAATTGATGATATTGTCAGAAATTCCCCGCTTAATATTGAATAACTGTTGAGCAATAAAATGCTCTGATATTTTCGAATCTTCAGCATCTTCAGTATGCAGTTTCATATCCGTTTCGTCTGCAAAATCATCGCAGTTAATAATATTTATACTAAAATCCTGAAACGCAAAATGCTGATAAAGCTCCTCCAAACCTTTGAAATTTGGTGCCATGCCCAACGGCAGCATCTCCAAATTCTGAAAATGGTGGATTCTTCTACGCAATTCGGGCGTAACTTCTTGATTTTCAAGGAAAGCATCAATCTCAGCCGGTGTCGATACTGAAAAATCAAGCCAAAACCGTGCATAATCACGGTTGACTACAGATTTCCACAAATTCTCGCAGGAAACCATCAGTTTTTACTCGTGAGATATTCGATAAGTATTTCGTCATCTGGAAATTCTATTGCCAGCTCATCAAGGGCGACCTGTGCAGCCATCATCTCAGCATCCTTCTTTGAACGCCCCCAACCCGCCTTGAAAACCTTTTCGTTGACCTTGACTTCGACCTTAAAACTCTTCAAATGCTCAGGTCCACGCTCGGAGCTTACTTGATATTCCGGCATTGCACTGAATCTTTTTTGCGAATATTGCTGCAAAAGCGATTTATAATTCCGCATTGTTTTGCGTTTATCAACTTCCAAGATTAATGGCTCAAGAGTTCGAATGCAGAATTTACTGGCAGCATCAAGCCCGCCATCAAGATACATTGAAGCAACTATCGCTTCATAAACGTTGGCAAGAACACTCATTGGAATTCGTGCCTTCATTGCTAATCCCTTGCCGATGTTTACAAAAGCGACAATACCGATGTCATTTATTACCTGCGCAAGAGAATTGCCAGAAACAACAGCAGATTTTATACGGGTCAATTCACCTTCCTGATAATTCTCGAAAGTTTTGAAGAGATATTCGGAAATAACAAGCCCTAAAACCGCATCACCCAGATATTCGAGTCGTTCATTCCCGCCATTGACAGAATTCTTTGATGATGAATGAGTTAGTGCCCGTTCAAGCAAATTCCGGTCTTTGAATTTGTACTGCAGTATTTTTTCACACTCATTCTGTATGTCAGTATCCACCTCTACACCACATGTATTTTGTAAAGCATATTATAATATATTAGACGTACTATTCTGTCATCAAATAATCTAAATAATTTCACAAATCTCGATTGTTTTTTTATTTTTAATAGTCAATATACCGCAAAATCTTGAACAATACTCCCGAATTTGTTTAAGGGAATTACTAAAACAGTATCAGTTTTTAATGTCTGTTGTCATTATCGGGTTTAACAATGACTAATTAGCATATGAGAATAAGATTTTCCTTGCGCCGTCGTGAAGTTCGAAACCGGTTTTTGACATGTTGGTAACGATCCAGCTTCCGATATTTGAACCTTTTTTCACTTCAAATCTTTTTTCTTTCTCATCGATATTGAAAACCACCGTACAGTTCATGCCATCGTTTGAAATATCAATCCTTTTCACCAGTACGCTGCGCTTAGTATCTGCATCATATATGAATTGGTCAATTATCAAGTTTTTCGATTTTTGTAAGTTTGCCCAGTTTTGCGTATTTGTGGAATTGTGCAAATTGGCTTTTTTAGACATGGAATTTTGAAGTTGTGCATATTTCGCGAGTGAACCTTCAATCGGCTGTGAGAATGCATTACAGTCGTAGTAGAGGATTTTTTTATCGGTATTTGCGTCCAACATTTGCATTTGATTATTAGTCTCAACTTCCGCTTGCCCCTCAAAAACCGAAACTTGACTAAATTTTTCATTATTCTGTAACATCACAATCGATTTTGGTGAAATCTGCACATTCATTTTATTTACTTGAAAATTCAAATCATTGTTGTTGTTATACGAATTAACGACAATTTCACCGTTTTTTAATTCTAAATACTTAGCATGCCTAATCAGCGAAGTATTCGGGTCTGCCATATATTCGACACCATCAATATCGTCAACAAGTGTTTTGTCTGTAGATGCGATAAAGACATTGTCAGTTTCAGGAATATTTGCTGGACTATCCATCAGGAAACCACCAAGCATAAACGCAAACGCAATAAGTGCTACCGCAGCACGGGTGATAAGGTTTGTGATGGAGATTCTTTTTGGGATGCGTGAAATTGCAGTACGGGTTTTTTCGACCAATTCAATAGGAACTGAAATATGTTTCTCTTCAGTCATGATACGGATAATTTTATCAAACAAAGGCATTTTTGCTTTATCAGCACCTTCGTTTTTGATATCTTGCAGTAGTTCTGCTCTGAGTTTATCCTTATCAACCATCTCGTTCACTCCAATTTACATGTTTAAAACGCCTGAAAATAGAACTCGTTTGTTTTGTTATGTCTAAAATAATTTTGAACATTTTGGTGATGTTTATTAAGTTTGTATAATTCATGATTGTTTCCTCATTTTAGATTGCGATGTATTAATGACTGAAGAACCAAAAAGTAAGAAAAAAGAACGGTATCTTGTTCTTGCCAGAAAATACCGACCTCAAACATTTGATGACATTATCGGGCAGGATCATATTGTGCAGACGCTTAAGAATGCCATTGCGCAGAATCGTATTCATCATTTTTACCTTTTTACCGGCTCGCGAGGCATCGGGAAAACATCAACTGCACGTGTGCTTGCCAAAGCAATTAACTGCGTTGACGGACCAACTGTTGAGCCATGCGGAAAATGTCACGTCTGCACACAGATTGAGGAAGGCAAAGGCGCGGAAATTCTTGCACTTTATGAGATTGACGGCGCTTCCAACAGGGGTGTCGATGATATTCGGGAATTGCGCAAGACAATCCGGCAAAAGGTCGGGGTCAGGTATCGTGTGATTATCATTGATGAAGTGCATATGCTTACGCCGGAAGCTTTTAACGCTCTGCTTAAAACCCTTGAGGAACCTCCTGAACACGTTAAATTCATATTCGCAACGACTGAAGCACATAAAGTGCCGGAAACCATCATCTCACGATGTCAACGGCTTGATTTTAGGCGGATAAGCATAAATGAAATCGCAACGCATCTAAGGCAGATTTGCGAGCTTGAGAATATCGATGCTGAGGACGATGCTCTTCGTCTCATTGCCAGAATCGCGGAAGGCGGCATGCGTGATTCGCAATCAAAGCTTGACCAGGCGATTGCATTTAGCGAAGGAAAGATTGGCGCACAGGCGATTGAGAAGATTTTCGGGATAATTTCGCGAAATAACCTTGTCGATTTAATCAAGGCATTTCAGAACAAGGATTTTGAGACAGTGCTTTTGTTTGCAGAGCGAGTACATTCTGAAGGCATTGATTCTGCACAGCTTATACGCGATTTGATTGATATTTATCGCGAATTGATGATTGTTAAGACAACATCTGTGGATACGCCTATTCTTGATATTTCAAGTGATGATAGAGAGCAACTTGCACGAATTGCGGAAAAACATACGCTTGATTCGGTTATGTTCGCTACCGAAATTCTTACTGAAGCATTGAAACGGCTGAAACTAACTGAGTTTCCACGTCTTACGATTGAGATTGCGTTTATCAAGCTCTGTAAAACCGCAGAACTAGTTTCGCTTGAACGCCTTGTATCCTATCTCGAAGCAGGTGCCATAAAACCAGGACAAAAATTCCCTGCAAAAGAGCTTCAGTTTGCGAAAACCGAACAACCCTTGACTAAAACTGATGACAAAGAGCCGATAACGTTTGAAAAACAGGCGGTTATACGCACTTCTAACGCAGATGAAAAAGAAATAAGCAAAGAGACACCTATCAAGGATGAAACACCGAAAACAGATGAAAAAACTCACGCTGATGAAGTTAAACAACCTGAATTTGCAGAAAACGAAAAGCTTGCTGAAGAAGAATCGGTAAAATCTGAGAAAAAATCCACAACAGGTAAAAAAAAAAGAAAAAGCCCGACCTCTTCTAAAACCGATAGAGTAAAATCCTCAAAAAACAAAATAATTCAACAGTTTATCAGTAACCTTGATAAATATCTGGGAAAAAAGCCACAATGGCTTGATGCTAAAATGACGATTGCCTGGCTTTCAGAATTTATCATCAGTTTTGAAAACAATGCTGGTATGTGCGTTATAACAATCGGTGATGATACTTTTATCGGCAGTCTGAAATCGGAGGAAGGTCTGAACATGCTTCAAGAGGTTATTGGAAACATGTTCGATAAAATTGACGGAATCAGAATCGAGGTTAATAAAGAAGCAAAAATCCGTGAAAAACTACGAAATAATGATATTGTTCGAGACCTGATAAAAAAATTCTCGGCATCAATAATTTCAATAAAGGAGAAAAAATTATGGCAAAACGAAATTTCGGAGCAGGCGGCGGAGGATTTGGTGGAATAGACCCATCTGAGATGATGAAGCAGGCACAGAAGATGCAGAAAGATATGCATAAAACGCAGGAAGAACTGAATAAGAAGATTGTCAAGGGGACTGCAGGCGGTGAGATGGTTGTTGCATTCATTAACGGTGCGCGCGAGCTTGTGAAACTTGAAATTAATCCTGAAGTCGTTGATCCTGATGATGTTGATATTCTCGAAGATACGATTATGCTTGCGATAAATCAGGCAATGGAAAAAGCGAACAAAATGATCGACAAGGAGATGAGCAAACACACAGGCGGTATGAACCTTCCGGGCATCATGTAAAATTATATTATCGTATAATATAACTCAAAATATACGAAGTTGTCATTACAAGCGACCAGCGGAAGCGAAGTAATCTCAGGATTACATCGAACGGAACATTCACACAAATGATTTTCATACATCTGAACTGGTTGTTTGTTCGTTATCACAAAATAATTACGCTTTCGCTAACATACTGCTTTTCTTAGTATTCGTTATCATCAATTGACAGGAACTATTCGATGGCAATCAGGGATTGCTTCGGTCATTTCATTCCTTCGCAATGACACACAATTAATGATACTGTTTACTGCAATCAATAAACCGGTCTTGTTACAAAAAACCCGCAATATTAGCGGGTTTTGTTTTGATTTGTATCAATTATTCTGATGATGCATAGTCAAAGCTGTCCGAACCAAGATTAGTCGGTGATGTAAGATCAGCCAACTCTCTAAGGTCGGTAATTCTGGCTTTAATCATGATAACCAGCTCAGATCTTAGATTCGAACGACCTTTTCTGCTGAAAAGATTGCCAAGAATCGGGACATCCGAAAGCATCGGCACACCGGAATCCTGCGCAATTTCACTTTTCATTTTCAAGCCACCGAGGATGAAAGCACCACCGTCAGGAACGATAACAGTCGTTCGGATGCGCTGAACATTAATCTCAGGAAGTTGAATCGTAACAGGTGTTGAACCAGCACCACCAAGCGTTGTTGTGAGAGTATCCATTGGACGCTGTAGCAGTGCAATTGTCGGACGCATTTCAACTGTGATGTAACGTCTGTCAGATGAAATAACCGGTCTCATATCAAGTACAAGACCATCTTCGATTGTTCCAACAACAGGGTCAGCGATTGAAACGTTCTGACGTGCTTCAACATTGAAATCCTCGATAAAAGCAACCTGATTTCTGATAGTAATGTTTGCACGCTGAGTATTGAAGCATGTAATCTTCGGCGCGGTAACAAGAACAACCTTTTCACGTTTTTTGGTAGCTCTTAAAATAGCATTTATTTGTACATCATCAAGGTATGCAAGCTGGAACGAAGAACCACCAGTATTAGTCATAATATCAGGGTCACCAAGTGACTGATCGAACATATTTTCGATTCTGCTTCTGACTTCTGAATCCGGCGCATTTGACCAGTAAATACCTGCAGAAGTATCACGACCGAGAATATAATTCTCTCCCTGCAAACTTGCTGTTGTTAATCCATACATAAAATCGTCAAGTGGTGCTGCGGTAAGGTTTGGACCAACTGCTCCAGGAGGTACACCACCCGCGCCACGATAGTCGATTCCGACTTCTTCAAGGAAGTTATCTTCAATCTTAATAAACCGACATTCAATCGTAACCATCAAACCACGTGATTGCCTGAGATCGTCAAGAAGTCTTTCAACTTCTGCTAAAACCTCAGGAGTATTTACAGCGATTAACGTACCGCTGGGTCCGGTTGTCAGCCTTGTATTATCTTCATCCCATATCTCATCGCCACCAGTTGCTTGAATTAAAGCATCCGGCAGTTCGTCGAATTCTATTTCGATAGGTTCTTCGACTTCCTCATCCGCATTTGCACTTGAGTTAGATCTGTCGATTTTGATTTCCTCACCGGGAAACATTCTGTAACCACCGAGTAAATCTTTAACATTAAATATTCTTCTGATTGTTCCTCGACCTTTCGCTTCTTCCTGAGTCGAAATAATTATCATTCCGTTTTCGATGTAATAATCAAGGTCTTCTGCCAGTCCTTTTCTGATGACAACGTTAAGTGCATCAGCAATCGACATGATACCAAGATTTTTGATTGTTACGAGAAGTTCGTCAAAATCTGAAATAACAGTTTTGCTTCTGTTGAAGTTCAAACCTGTTGCTTTACTCCATTTATCAAGAACCGAAGTTAATTCCTCTTCATTATAATCAACATTGACCTTTTTCTGTTGAAGTGTTTCTTTGATTCTTAATATTGCAGGATCAATACCTCTTGTTTGTCTTGCGATAACCTGGCGTTTTCTGATTTCAATTTCTCGCCAGCGTTCGATTGATGGTGGATCAGCTTCGTACTGTTCACCGACAAACGGATCAGCAGATTCCTCAATAGAAATCATCGTGGTTTCCCACATGCGTGAGAGTTTGTCGCGAAGATTGCGATCTCTTCTCTGATATTTGATTGTTCTAGTATATTCAATCAGTTTTGCGGCTTCAGTATTATAAGGATCTTTCCAGAGAATCTTTTCGAGTGTGATAATGCACTCTATGTATTGTTCTCGGTTAAACTGATCCTTAGCAGCTTCCATAAGAATCCGCATTTCTTCATTATATTTGTTAATACGGTTTCTTCTTTCGACTTCGCGCATCTGCTCAGTTGTTTCTTTCAAAATTTCAAGGTCATATTGTCTTTGCTTTTCATTTGCTTCTTCCGCCTGTTTTAGCAGTGTTTTAAGTTTACCTTCTTCGCCAGCAAGATCCATTCTTCCCCTGAACCATTTCGCTATTTCCAAACCATCACTACAAAGAATGATACAGTCATTGTAGTTTCTTTCATTGAACAGTCGTTTTGCTTTCTGCAAAATAAGACGTACTTCCGCTATCCCTTCGTTAATCTTTGACTGCTCTTCATCTGTAGCAGATTTCAAATTCCTGTAAGCAGCACCTTTTGCTCTGCCTTTAAGTGCAAGAATTTCGGAAAGCATTTCGTTTGCTTCCTGGTCAGTTGGCTTAAGATCAAGCGCACTCTTCAATGCTATCTCTGCTTGGTCATAAGCTCCTTTTGCCTTATGTTCGCGAGCTCTTCTCAGAAATGACTTAAATGCTTCTTCTCTTTGCTGTTTGTTGAGTCCATATTCATTTGTTGCTTCATCAAGCGAATCGTCGTCGGATTCTTCGATTTCCGGTTCATCGTCATCCGGCAGATCGGAAGCCTGTGCTGGTCTCCTATCAACACCATTTTCTTCAATAGCAGAAGTTTCAGTAACATCCGCTGGTGTTGTAAGTCTATCAAGATCGAGACTACTCAGCATATTATTGTCGTTCTCGTTTTCTTCTTTAACTTGAGTTGTTTGAGCACACCCCAGAAGAAACACTAAAGCGATAATCAAGCTCAATGAAGGTAAGTATATCCTTCTCATTCTTACACCTCTATTAAAATTGGGGTCATAGTTTTTGGGGAATCAATATGATGCCGTATAATAATAACTTATTGGACATTTCCTAACAAAATTTTTTAATTTTTTTTTATTGCAGGCATTTTTTCATGAAATCCAGATTTATCGCGTATTATTAATCTTCGTCAGATATTGGGTAAACAATATCCGCATCAAAACCTTCACCGCCTTCTTTGCCATCTCGACCGAAACTGATGATTTTGGGTTCATTATCAGTTAATTCATATCGGAAGTCATTTCCCCACGGGTCTTTGGGCATTTCACCACCTGCAAGCAATGGATACCATTTATCTTCCCAATCAGTAGGACCCGTCAAAAGCTGTTCAAGTTTTTCAGGATAATTCCCGGTTATAAGCTTGTAACGTTCAATAGCATTGAAAATCATTTTTACATTTGCTTTGGCTAAGGCGACCTTTGCTTTCTCTTTTTCTTCC
>CAYZQB010000046.1:0-19693 GCA_964480395.1 uncultured Planctomycetia bacterium | reverse complement strand
GATTGCTTCGGTCTTTTCTAGAAACAGCTCCTTGAATAATGCATATCAATTTTCGCTTCTTTATCTAAAAAGATATTTATCCCAATAAGTTAGAATTCCACTGTGAAAATTGAGCCTTTGGGTTTATTTGCTTTGACAGTGATATTGCCATTATGTGCTTCAACGACCATCTTGCAGAACGCTAACCCGAGTCCTAGTTTAGATATATTTTTCGATTTAAACCGATCCCTGCGAATCCCGCTTATATCAAATTTCTCGTAAATGATTTGTTGATCTTCTTCGGATAGACCGTTGCCTTCATCTAATACCATAATTTTTACAAGATAAGAACATCCTTCAGGATACTCTAGTTTCAATGTTACTTTGCTGCCAGAAGGAGAGAATTTTAGTGCATTAGAAATTAAATTATCAAGCATACGTAAAATCATGTTTGCATCAAGGTAGACTTCGCGCGGATCGGTGCATGGAATATCAATTTGAAAATCGATTCCTTTGTGTTCTGCAAGCAGACTGTAGTTTTTTCGCACTTCCTCAATCAAGTCAACAATTTCAACCATTGTTCGATTCAGTAGAAGCTTCCCCTCTTTAATTTTCGTTAGCATTAACAAATCGTTTGAAAACGAATAGAGTTTCAAAGCTTGGGATTCAATTGAATTATATGTTTCGCTGTTTGCTCTTCCACTAGAATCGAAATTTTCGCAATTATCATAATTTTTTCGCAAAAAATAGAGAGAAACAAGAATACTACGAAGTGGATCACTCATGTTTTTTGCAATAATATGTGTTAAATCCTCACGTAGTTCGAGAGTAGCTTGTATTTCGTTGTACTGATGTTTTATTCTTATCATGCTGCTAACTCTTGCGCGTAGCTCAGGTCCATTTACTGGTTTTGTTAGAAATTCATCAGCCCCAGCTTCTAGACCTCGAATAAGCTCTTCTTTGCTGTCAAGAGCAGTAACCAAAATTACTGGGATTGCTTCGAACCTTTTGTCACTTTTAATCATAGTACAGACTTCGAATCCGTCTATATTCGGCATCATCACGTCAAGCAGAATTACATCTGGGCATTTTTCTTCAAGATAAGCAAGTGCTTCAAGCCCGTTTTCCGCAATGTCAATGTTGTGCTCATCCTTTATTAATAGACTTTTTAATGTTAAACTTGCAGTTGGATCATCATCGACAATTAGGATTAAGCCTTTTTTACATTTCATGAATATTCTCCTTTTTACTGATGAAATTTTCAATTGTATTAATTAGAATTTTTAAGCTTACGGGTTTTGTTAGATAGTCATTAGCACCAGCCATTAAACACCTTTCCCTGTCGCCAGGCATAGCCAGTGCGGTTAAAGCAATAATCGGAATTTCATGGAAGCTTTCATTTTGTCTGATTACTTCCATGGCTTCAATTCCATCCATTTCAGGCATTTGAATGTCCATTAATATTAGATCAGGTATGCTTTCATGTAAAAGATTTACAGCTTCTTTACCGTTTCTCGCTACAATTACTAAATAATTTTTTGCGGTTAGATAATCATAAATCATGTTTATGTTATATTCGTTGTCTTCAGCTAACATTATTACAGATTGCTGATTAGTGTGCATCTTTTTTACTCCAGACAGTGCATTGGATTCATGGAAGTCGTTTTCAAATTGGGTAAGTTCTCTTATTGTGCGTATAAGCAACTTTTTATTAATAGGTTTTTGTATATTAATCGTTTTAGCATTTTTTAATACAATTTTTGAAGTATCAATTGGTTGATCCGTTAATATAATTATTGTAAGATCTCTGACCTCTAAATCGGTTTTTATTTCATTTAACCACATACATAATTCAGATTCACAGTATCCTAAGTCAAGAATTAACAAATTTGGATTCGAAGTTATTACTGAAAGAAATCTTTTCTCTTCCGATACGTATTCTACATCCTTGAAATGCCATTCCTTAAAATATTTATTTAACTTGTCATATGAAGAATTATTATTTGTGTAGACAATAATTCTGCCAATATTGGACAATGCTTTTTCATCATTTTCCGATGGCAGATTAGTTTCTGAAGATTCATGAAACTCCTGCCATGGAAGCGATACAATAAACGTACTTCCTTTTGCAACTTGACTTTCTACTGAAATACTACCACCATGCATTTCGACAAGTTTTTGCACTAAGGAAAGTCCTAAACCTGTTCCTCCGTGCTTTCGAGACAAACTACTGTCAAGCTGCACAAATGGTTTAAATAATTTATCCATTTCTTCTTCAGCAATACCTATCCCTGAATCTGAAACAATAAACTTGACAACTTGTTTTTCTGCATCTCCTTTAATTGATAAAATGATTTTGCCTTTAATGGGTGAAAATTTGATAGCATTGGACAATAGATTAACAAGAATTTGCTTCAATCTGCGTTCATCCACTTTCAACCGCTTTACATTCTCATCGTATTTGGTTTCAATTTCGATATGTTTATTTATACATTGCTGATTGACAAATCTTAAACTCAATTCACAAACTGAAGAGATGTTGACATCGTTGATTTCTAGCTTACAGTTTCCTGCACCGATTTTCGATAAATCTAAAATATCATTTATTAACTCTAACAGGTGCCTCCCACTTTCTCCTACAGTATTCAACGTCCTAATATGATCGGCATTGAGCGGACCATAAACTTGGTCAACAAGTGCTTCCGAAAGACCCAATATCGCGTTTAATGGTGTGCGTAATTCGTGACTCATGCTTGCTATAAATTCATCTTTTAGTTTTGCAGCCTGTGCAAGTTGCGCATTTGCACTGCTAAGTGCCTTTGTTCTTTCAGCCACTCTTTTTGTTAAAAGTGCTTTTTCATTCTCTAATTCAATCTCGGTTTTTTTTCGCCCGATATAAGCGACAATCATATCTGTAACAGTGTGCAACATCTCTATTTCATTATTATTCCAATCTTTATTTAGCAAAACATTTTCAAATCCTATGAATCCAATCCAATTATTAGTTAAAAATAACGGTATTACAAGTATTGATTTTATCTTCCTTGATCGAAAATACTGTTGTTCGCTTTGCGGAAGATTTTCTACTAAACTGTTTATAATTTGCTTTTGAAGCATTAGAAACTTCCATCTATTGAATCCAGAATCGTAAGATAAATGGATCTGCTGCGGATTTTGCATCTCAGATTTAACCTCTGGTGCACACACTTCATAAACAAGTCTGTTACACAATTTCTCTTTTTTGTCTTCATAATTCTCATGTATAAATATTCGGCTAATTTCTATTGTTTTAAGCAATACTTTTAATGTTTCACTTATCGCTTGCTCTGGTGGAATATCTTCTCTAAGTAAAATGCGAGAACAATTTGCTAAGCCCTTTTCAAATTCTAGTTTTGCAGCTAATTTTTCACGAGTTCTATTTATTTCTGTCATGTCTTGCATTAGCATTAAAACATTTTTAATTGTTTTGTTTGAATGATACATACCTTTTACGGAAAGCATTGTATAAACTATTTGTCCATCCTTATGAATAAACCTTTTTTTTTGTTGATAACCTGAAATTTCACCTTTCATTATATTTAAATATTGTGTCATTTCATCATTGTAATCATCTGGATGAGTTATCTCAGTCCACGTCATATTAAGTAATTCTTGTTCAGAATATCCTAGCATGACTCTCAGTGTTTTGTTAACTTGAAGCCAATTTGTATTTGGAGAAGTTATAGCCATTCCGAGTGGACCTAACTCAAAATAACATCGAAATAATTTTTGACTTTCCCTTAAAGATTCTTCTAACTGATTACTCTTTTTTATTTCTTTTTGTGATTCTTCTTTTCGCTTTGTTAATTGCATTTCTTGAGTTTCATTAAACTTTAGTAATTCATATTGTGTTTGTTTATCGTTTGTTAAATTATTAGCTATGTCAGTAATTTGCCAAATGTTTCCTTCTGAATCTGAAATCTGAAGTTTTTTATTTTGAATCCATCGTTTTTCACCTTTTTTATCTTGCATGCAAATAGTAAAAAGTAAATTTTCGTGATATTTTTTTCGATTATATTTTGCAAATAATAGAGATTGACTATCATTGTTTTCTTTTATTATCTCACTTATTACTATCATTATATTCGATATATTGCTATCATTATATATAGTACAATATTTTATTTTTAATGATATTTCTCGACCATTAACTACTATAGTTACAACCGATTTTAATGAACTACCACTTAATAATATGGAACCAAGCTCAGATTCGTCCTTCTTTATAAATCCTAAATTCTCAAAAATATTTTGCCCAATATTATTATTAAAACCGTTAACATCGCAAAATTGATTAGCAGATCTATTAACTAATTTAATTGTATAATTACTATCAATAATATAAACTTGATCACTTATTGAATCAATCGTCTTAATAAAAAGCTTATATGCATAATTGTCTTCTCTTGCAAATTTGTTCTGTTCTTTTAGTTGTATTTCATTTATATTATTTTCCTCTATAAAAATCATAAAATAATCTATTCCACTAAAAATTGGTCTCCCAGTTATTGTATATTCTTTATTATTTTGAACACATTTTATGTTATGAATCTTGAATGAATTATTACAATCAATATTTTCAGTAATTTTATAAGAATTATCAAACAACTTATTAAAATGAGTTCCAATCATCGTTTCGCTATGAATTCGTAAATGTTCTGCAAATGATCTGTTTGTTTTGATAATCTTATAATTATCACGACTAATTATTACTTGCATTATAATACTTAAATTAAATATTTTTATAAATATATTATTTTCATTACTTACTCTTTGATGCTCATTAATATTAGAATTAAATATATTGGCAAAAATTATACATGTATTTTTGTTGATAGAATCTCTTATTATTGAATGAATTTCAATAGGAATAGTTCTACCAGTTTTCTTAAATATAAATAATGGTTTTCGTGAAATTATTTTATCTTTAGAAATCATTTCAGAGATTTCATTATGTACTTTTTCTGAAAAGAGCTTTAAAAAGCAAGTATTTCTAAGCTCATTTTTATTATATTTTAAAGTAAATTCTGCATACTTGTTTAGATTAACAATTAATATATCGTTGTCAATAACAAAAACAAAGCCGTTATACTTATCGTAAATATTCCTAATATTGACATTTATATTATTTCTTGTATCCATTTTGTATTTTCGATCTTTCAATATAATTATTTCGTAAAATAGACTACAAAATATAATAGTGATTATAAATACAGTAATATAGTTTAATGATGGTATATTATTCCATTCAATATTACGTATTCCAGTAATAAAAAGTAAAACTGTTGATAAAAAGCTTAATATTAATATTTGCCACCTATTTGAAAGCCATATTATACATAGAAATAACATTATAATAGGCAAGGATAGTACAAAATGACTTAACATTTTATTATTATCACTTGTGTATAGAATAACTAAGTAGAAAACTAACAATATCGAATATAATATGAGTTTTCTTTTTTCCATTATTATTCTTTCAATCGATTTATTTACAAATATATTTTTCATTTTATCATATTTCAATCGTAAATATTGATCCTTTAGGTTTGTTATTTTTCACATATATTTTTCCATTATGTGCCTTAACAACCATTTGACAAAATGCTAAACCAAAACCTGTTTGTACATCATACCGTTTATTTAGCTTAATTGTTTCAAATTTGTTAAAAATCTTTTCTTTATTTTCATTTGAAATACCATCACCTTCATCCAAAACATGCAATAGTAATATCTGTCGATTTGTATTTATAGTATTTATATCACCATTGTCAACTTTGATTATTATTTTACTATCGTCTGGTGAATATTTTATTGCATTGGATATTAGATTATCAAGAACCTGCATAACCAGGTATTCATCAAAGTCATATTTTTTAGCAGAGGCTTGATTGATATCAACTGATAAAATAATCCTTCTCTGTTTTGCAATCATTTCGTGATTATGAAGTGTCTTATCTATTAGATTCGTAATGTCGACCAATTTCCTATTTAGCACTAATTTCCCTGATTCGAGTTTTGTTACAAGCAACATATCATTAATAAATGAATTTAATTGTTTTGCTTCTTTTTTTATATTTTCAAACTCACTATAAAACCTTCTATTATTATTTTCATTATTATTAATAAAGTTCATTGATAATTCACACATTAACGCTATACTCAGTAGTGGATTCCGTATATCATGCATAATCATATTCGATAAATATTCTCTCATTTTCATATTTTCCTCAAGTTCATCATATTGCTCTTTAATCCTCAACATAGATCTGACTCTTGCTCTTAATTCTGGACCATTAACTGGTTTGGATAAAAATTCGTCAGCACCTGATTCAAGACCTCGAATTAGGTTTTCCTTACCTTCAAGCGCAGTAATTAAAATCACAGGTATGTGTTTCCATTTAACATTCGACTTAATTTGTTTGCACGCAGTAAAACCATCCATATTCGGCATCATAACATCAAGCAAAATCAGGTCTGGCAAAACAGTCTCAATATATTCAAATGCCTCAAAAGCACTATTCCTTGAAATCACATTATATTCATTTCTATAAAGAAGCATTTTCAATGTTTCACAAATTATTTCTTCATCATCAATAATTAATATTTTAAAACTACTCTTACTCACTTCACTCTCCTTGAAAATTGTCCGTTAAAATTTTTGCCCTTATCTCGTTGATATTAAAGTGCAATAAATCTAAATTTATTGGTTGTGGTAAGAATATATCAGCTCCGGATGCAAGAAATTTCTCCTTATCACCGGGTAAAATCAACGAAGACATAACGATAATAGGAATATCTATCATTTCTGACTTTTCTCTAATCTTCATAATTGCATGGTATCCATCTGGAATGGACATTTGATGATCTATAATAATCATATCCGGCTTATCTTCCTTGACTCTTTTAATTGCTTCAAGACCACTTCTTGCTACGATGACTCGATAATCATGTGCAATTAATGAATCCATAATATAATTGATATTATTTTCATTGTCATCAACTAATAAAACCGAATACATTTGCTTTATTGACGTTATTTTGTCTGACATTACAATCAATACTCGAGTATTACTATCAATATCTTTTATCTCTTGTTTTACTGCAAGCATTAACTGGTGTTCTGAAACAGGTTTCAAAAGATAGCAATCAGCACCAAGCTCTAATCCTTTGGATGCTTCATCAACTACTGAAATAACAATCACAGGAATATTTGTTGTGCTATTCTTTCTTTTTATTTCTGTTAATACTTGCCATCCAATCATATCAGGTAGAATAATATCAAGGATAATAATATTAGGTCTATAACTTATTATTTTGTCAATTGTCCCTTCTCCTTGAGAATGAATTGTATTTTGTATATTATAATTACTTAAATATTTACTTATTAATTGCGCAGTAAGAATAGGTTCTTCATTCATAATCGTTTTTTGTTTATAAATATCTTTGTTAAGATTTGGAATAGAAATTTCATTTCCAGTTTTGTCATTATTTTTCTTATAATTTAAGTTAGAAGGCAATGACACAGTAAACTTCGATCCCGAACCGGGGAAACTTTCTAGCGAAACACTACCACATTGCATTTTTGCTAACTTCTCAACAAGCGATAATCCTAGACCAGTTCCTTCATGCTTTCTTGAAAGACTACTATCAAGCTGAATAAAAGGTTTAAATAGATTCGGAAGTTCTGCTTCACTTATTCCAATACCTTCGTCCCATATTGTGAAATCAATTTTCTTGTCATCTTCATCCCAATATACATCAAGACCTATTTCCTTTTTTTCATCAGTAAATTTAATCGCATTACTTAACAAATTTATTAAGATCTGCTTTAGTCTTCTTTCGTCAGTATAAATAATCTTACCTTCGCAATTACTGTTATAGTTTATTTTTATCTTCTTTTTCATTGCAGTTTGCTTAACTAATCTTAAACTTCCTTCGCACAATGAATTAATCGAAATCTCACGTCTATCAAGTATCAATTTACCTACGCTTATCTTTGAAAGATCAAGTACATCGTTTATTAACTCCAGTAGATGATGACCACTATCTTCTATTGTTTTTAAGGTTTTCAATTCTTGATCATTCATTGGTCCGTATATCTGCTCTTGCAATGCTTCAGACATACCAAGAATTGCATTTAAAGGTGTTCTTAATTCATGACTCATATTTGCTAAAAATTCATCTTTTAATCTAGCAGCTCGAGATAACTCAGCATTAGCAGTATTCAATTCCATTGTTTTCAAATCCATCTGCTTAACTAATGCTTCTCGATCTTTTTCAAGCTTTGCTTTAGCTCTCTTTCTTTCGATAAAAGATAAAATTATATCTGCAGATGTTTTCATGAGTCGAATTTCATCTTTTGTCCAAATTCTATCATACTTTGTTTCATCAAAACCCATAAAACCAACCCATGAACCATCAACAATAAACGGGATTTGAATTGTTGATTTTATTTCTTGTGACTTTAACAATAGTTTTTCTTCTTCATTGAAATCTGATAGTACTCCTTTTATTGGCTTCCCTCTTTTAAAACTATTTTGCCATCTTATAAATCCATTTTTATAAATGATCTTCCTATTTAATGATCCAAATATTTTACTTTGACAATCAGGTTCTTGAACTAAAAACTTTCTAACTGCAAATAAACCAATAGTTGCATCTTCATAATTCTCGTAAATGTACGTCCGACTACAATTAAACAACTTTCGTAAAATATCAATTGTTTTTTCCATTGCTTCTTCAAAAGTTATTTCATCACGTAAAAGAAGCTGCGAACATTCAGCAATACCTTTTAAATATTTTACTTTCGTTTCAAGGTTCAATTCAGCATTTTTTCTATTATGTATATCCCTTGCACTAACTAAAATACCAATCATTTCTTCACTATCATCAAATAATGGATTTAAAGTAATTTCAATCCAAACCTTTGATTCATCTTTTTTTTCTATTTCCAATTCTGTTCTGAATGCATCTCTCTTACTTGAATATTTCTCGACATTTTTTCGATTCTTTTTATAATCATCAATTGCATTTTTAAGAATCTCTTTGCCAATTAACTTTTTAATCTCACCAGCAATTGCTTCTTCTTGAGAATAACCCATTAAGTTTTTTACTGACGGACTAACGTAAGTAATTGTAAGATCAAGCTTCATCGTCCAAATAACATCGTTTGAATTTGTTGCAAGTAATCTATATTTTTTTTCTTGTAAGCGAAGCGCTTCTATTGCGTTTCTTTTTTTTGTAACATTTACATATGCTTTTTGTACACATTCTTCACCATTGATTCTAATTATTGAGGATGTGATTAAAAGTGACACTCTTTTCCCATCTTTTCGAATAATATCATGTTCATGATGAATCCTATCATAATTTTTGTCATCAAAATAACCTGATTTAAGTTTTTTATTTTGATCTAAAACTGGAGCATCCATTTTGTTAATTATATCAATATCTATTTTATCATGAATCGAATATCCTAGAATAGAACGCAGAGCATTGTTAGCATATATCAAAGAATTATCTTTTGAAATACTGATACCTATTCTTGCGTCTTCAACTAAAGTGCGATATTTCTCTTCACTATCCATCAAAGCCTGTTGAGCTTTAAATTGTTGTGTTACATCCTTTAGTAAACCTTCGTACCCAGCAAGTTCTCCTGATTTGTCAAACCAACTTGTAGCTGTAATCGAGACTACTAATTGTTTATCTCTTTGTTCGATTGCTAATCTGAAATCATTGAGTTTCCCTTTTTTTTCAAGTTCATATATTATTCTATCTTTTTGCCTATTCTCTGAAATATAACTCCATATTTTTCTCCCTATCAAATTATTTGTGTCTTTAATTTCCAAGATCTTAAGCAACGATGGTGAAGCTAACAATATTCTATAATTCTTGTCTATTCTAATAAACCCATCTTCAAGATTATTAAAAATTTTCCTGAATTTTTGTTCACTATCTCTTAAAGCATTCTCAATCTTTTTCCTGTCGCTTATGTCGACAACACAACAAATTATTTGGTTAATCTTTTTATATTCTGAAATTATTGGTTTAATTGATATTTCAAGCCATTTGATTGAACCTGATTTTGTCTTAACTCTTATTTCCTCGCGAGTTGAGCTGATTTCCTGTGTAATAATTTTTTTAAATGTATCGTCAAATTTACTAAAATCATTCGGAAAAATCACATCCGCAAATGACATCACCCTTAGAGCGTTAGAAGAATATTCCAGCAAATTCAATAGATATTTATTTACTTTTTCGAATTTACCTTCTCTATTAAATATACAATTACCAATATTATCATTATTGAAAATCGTCCGAAAATATTTCTCACTTTCCAGATAAGCCTTTTGTGCAACTTTTCTTTTTGTTATATTAGTATAAATGCCTACAAATCCGTGAGAAGTTATTCCGGTTTTTATTAACGAAATAAAAGCAAGTAAGTATATTTTATCGTCATTTGGCTTTTGAAATACTAATTCCCCTTTCCAATACTTTTCTTTAATTATCATGTCATAAACAATAGCCCTTGTTGTATTTGTATATTTAAAATTTAATATCGTAGATAATTTCTTCCCATAAACTTGCTCAAACCTATACCCAAAAATTTCCGTCGCAGTACTATTCCAGCTTTTAATAATGCTATTCATATTTGTAGAAATTATCGCATCGCTTATATTCTCAATTAAATTTGTATGATAAAGCAGTAATTCTTTGCTATCCTTTAGATCCTCTATAGCCTGATTTCTTGTGTCGATTATTTGCGAAGTATATGATGCTAAGCGTTGCAATTGCTTGGTCTGATATTTGGTTCCACTGAGCGTACTGGAATCTCTATTAAAATGATTGAATTTGTTATTGAAACTAATCAATTCCTTCCTGAATTTTCTTTCTTTTAATAGTCTATATAATAAGCAGAACACAATAAATGCAATAAATATATAACTTACGAATAATATGCTTGTGGAAATACCGCCTTCAGTTTTTACGGAATTTCCATATGGATTATTACTGGCAAAAACTTTACAAGTTGAAAACAGCACTAAGTTGAAAATTACCGCAAATGATGCATTCCTTAAATTTAATTGCATAATATCCCTGAACAATCGATCCATAAATTGGTTCATGCAATTATTAATATTCGGATTCTAAGAATGCTAAATTCACTCTGTAAGAGAATTCAAAACTTTCTTTAATTATGCAATGCATTCAGTAAGGTTCCAATATCACAACAAAGAAGCAACAGCATCACCCATTTCAAGGGTCGTATTTGTTCCACCCATATCATAAGTACGAATTCTACCTTCCTTGATGACCAGTGCAATTGCCGAAAGTAATGCCTGACCTTTGTCAGTCTCACCCAGCCAATCTAGCATCAGCTTGGTGCACATCAGCATTGCCATCGGATTGACTTTGTATTGTCCTGAATATTTCGGTGCAGAACCGTGTGTGGGCTCAAATACTGCAAAATCATCTCCAATATTAGCACTCGCGCTGAAACCGAGTCCACCTACAAGCTGCCCTGCAAGGTCTGAAATAATGTCCCCAAACAGGTTTGATGCAACCAACACACCATAATCCTGAGGATTTTTTACAAGCCACATTGCCATTGCGTCAATATTTGCTTCCCAGAGCGGGATTTTAGGAAAATTCTTCGCAACTTCGCGTGCCTGCTCAAGCATCATGCCTGACGTTTCACGAATAACATTCGGCTTTTCAACGATTGTAACGCTTTTGTAGCCGTGTTTCTGTGCATACTCAAATCCCTGCTGCGAAATACTTCGCGATGCTTTTTTCGTATTGATTCTAAGTGAAATTGCGATTTCACCATCTGGCATATTCGCAAAACGTGCAAATTTCTTGTGATTTTTTAGTAAAACATCATTTAGTTCCTTGGGAATAGGACGAAATTCGACGCCGCTGTACAAATCCTCAGTATTCTCACGAAAAACGACAAGGTCGATATCATCGCGAAAATTCAACGGATTGCCTTCAAACGCCTTGCACGGACGGAGATTCGTATGAAGATTAAACATTTGACGAAGGTTAACAATTGGCGAGAAATATTCGAATCCTTTGTCTTTTAGCACAGGTGCAAGCTCATTTTTCGCTTCATCTCTCGGTTTTGAAGTAATCGCTCCGAAAAGTGCGCATGTTGAGTTTTTCAAAATCTCAATTGTCCTATCAGGCAGCGGATTTCCTTCTTTGCACCAGAATTCCCAGCCAACATCTGCAAAAGTATATTCCGCATCTAGCCCGATTTTATCGAGCACAAGCATCGCAACCTCGGTAACATCTTTCCCAATGCCATCTCCGGGCATAACTGCGATTTTGTACTTTGGCATGAAACCTCCTGCACAAAAAATTGGTATTCCAAAAACGCTTTAATGCAGTCTAACTGCATTACAACAATAATTTTATCATTCTAAAAACTAAGAAGTCATATGAAATATCTGCATGCAATATCAATATTGGTCGTTTATCAGGATTTCGATGTGAAAAAGCACGGATTCGCCAAGAACTTCAAGATTATACCCGCCTTCAAGAAAGCTTATGATACGCCCTTCCGCATGCTCAGCGACG
The DNA here is from genome assembly GCA_964480395.1 of uncultured Planctomycetia bacterium. Classification (GTDB taxonomy): domain Bacteria; phylum Planctomycetota; class UBA8742; order SKZP01; family CAYZQB01; genus CAYZQB01. The sequence goes on along the minus strand of CAYZQB010000046.1, from coordinate 7,090 downwards.
GAAAGAATCATCTTCGTAAACTCGCCAAATGCTTCAGAATTAAGATTGATACTCGCAAGCGGGTCGAATTGATGAGCATCAAATCCCGCGGAAATCAAGATAAAATCAGGATTATATCTGCGTATCTCAGGCAATATACGCTCATTGAACGCTGTAAAATACTCATGATTACCTGAACCGGCATTCATCGGAAAATTCAGATTGTAATTCAATCCAGCACCGACACCTGTATCCGTTTTTGCGCCTGTTCCCGGGTAAAATGGATATTGATGCAAACTTATATACATTACGCTTGGATCGGTATAAAAACTATGTTCTGTGCCGTTTCCGTGATGCACATCCCAATCCAGAATCAATATCTTATCGATTCCATGCACTTGCTGCAAATATTTCGCAGTGATTGCAACATTATTGAAAATACAAAATCCCATGGAATGCGTGCGCTCAGCATGATGTCCAGGAGGTCGAACCGAGCAGAACGCGCGCTTAAAATCGCCAGCAATGATTTTATCTGCACAGGTCAAGCCAGCACCAGCAGCAAAATACGCAGCTTCCGCGGATTCCTTCGAAACACTGGTATCAATGTCTAGTGCAACTTCTCCGTTTTCAATCCTCTGCACCGCAGAATCGATGTATTTCTCATCATGAATCCTCAAAATGTCAACTTTTTCCGCTTTCCTCGGGGTAATAACATCAATCTGCTCATTAAGAGCAGACTTCGCAACCCAAGAATTTATTGCAATAAGCCGATTATAATTCTCTGGATGCATTCCTGTGTCATGCTTGAGAAAGATTTCATCATATGCAAAAAGAAGCCGTTCCATAATCCCTCAAAACAATCTGTTTATCATAGAAACAAAACGATTGAAAAAATTACATTTTAAGCTAAAATCTGAATTTTAATACTAACTTTTTTGTTCGATTTTTCAGGTGAGATATGAAACCTCAAGGGAAAAAAAAGACTTATTGCCCGTTTTGCATGGCTCAACTTTCGTTTTTCAACGGTGAATTCACAAAATTACTTGGTTCACTCGAATCTGAGTATTTTAAAGTTGAGGGTATTTTGTATCTACCAAGTGCACTCGGAAAATACGGAGTAATTTTACCTGAAGGCATGACAATAAAAGAAGGTGCTAGAGTCGAGTTCCTCTGCCCAAACTGCCGCAAGAATTTAACAACTTCGTTTAATGAAGACCTTGCATTCATGAAAGTTGTCGATGAGCGTCAGGCGGAATTTCTTGTTATTTTCAACAAAATCTACGGTAAACAGGCGACTTACGTTATCGATTTTCATAGAAAATCACTCAGCCAGAAATATGGACCCGATGCTGAGGAAATACCTGATTGTGAATTTGAAAAGGATTTGAATTTTTTCGGGTCATAGTTCAACATTTTGGTGATATTTTCGCTTATTTTTTCTCAGATTCAGCGATTTCTTTCATCTTTGCTTTCACCAATTCTTGAAATGCTTTATCAGCAAGCTCGAATTCAAGTTCAATCTTTTTGAGATTCGCTTTCATTTCGGTAATTTTCAGCTTTTCCAGCTCGATTTCTTCACTAGTTAAATCGAGTATATTTTTTGCCAACTCATTTAAAAGCTCGCGGATTTCCTTGCTTGCCTTGTTTTTCTTCGCACGCAGTTCATCCATCTTCATGAATTCATCAGTATCTTTTAAGCTTTCCTCAACTTCTTTCAATAATTCATAACGCTGCTTAGTATATTCCTTTTTCTTCGCCTGCTGTTCCTCCCATTTCTTCTTGTATTCAGGATCGGTTTTCAAACGCTCCAAGTGCAAACGCTCAGCTTCTTCATTTTTCTGTTTCATAAATTCTTTGTATTTTGGCAATTCCTTGATTTTTTCCTTAAATACCTTCATTGCTTCGGACAACGCTTTTTTTGCTTCATCCGCCTGTTTCTTCAGCACTTCAAGCTTCTTCTCAAGTTCGAGAATCTTTTGATATGCTGGATCGTCTTTGAACAATTCCTTTAGCTCTTCAATTTCCCCAACCTTCTTTTCACGCTTAATTCTATCCTTCTCGGTTTTATCACCCTTTGCAGGTGAATCCTGTGTAAAAACAGAAGCATTCATCGAAAAAACAAGCATTAACACAAAAATCATAACAAGAATTCTTTTCATATTTCACTCCTCACAAAAAAATACTGATAAATAATAATTTACATAAGAAGTTTAAAACCCAAAACACTTATTTCTGGTTCTTATTTTATATCAGAAATAAACAATCCCCGAAAATATATTATTATATAACTGAAGATGTTTTATACAATCTGACACTCGAAAAATCAACAAAGGCAAACAATGAATATTGTAGCAATCAAAGACCTGAGAAAACACGAAGGCGAAGAAATTTGCCTGCAAGGATGGCTCTACAACAAGCGTGGAAAAGGTAAGCTGATATTCCTGATTTTAAGGGATGGCAGCGGATACGTACAGTGTGTCGTTTTCAAAAATGATGTGAGTGAAAAGACATTTGCTGATGTTAAAGAGATTAATCAGGAAGCCAGCATTGAAATAATCGGAAATGTCCGTGCTGACGACCGCGCACAAGGTGGTTTTGAAATCAATGTTACAGATTTGAAAATCATTCAAAACCCGACAGAGCAGTTCCCTCTTGCGATTGCTGAAAATGTTCCAAATATTGACAAATTGCTTGATATTCGTCATCTCTGGATGCGTTCAAAGAAACCGACTGCAATTCTCAAAATAAGGCATGAGATTTTGCAGGCTTTGCGCGATTTTTTATATAAAAATGAATATATCTGCGTTGATTCACCGATGTTTCAGCCCACCGCATCCGAGGGAACGTCCACGCTGTTTGAAATACCGTACTTTGACCTCGGTAATGCCTACCTGTCGCAATCCGGGCAGCTTTATGTCGAAGCACCATGTCACGTTTTCAAGAAAGTTTACACGTTCGGACCGTGCTTCCGTGCTGAGAAATCCTACACGCGCAGACATTTAACGGAGTTCTGGATGCTTGAGCCGGAAATCGCTTTTGCGGATCTTAATGATGTCATGGACTCAGCGGAAGCGTTGATATCATATACCGTCAAGCATGTTTTAGAAAAATGTGGCAAAGAGCTGGAAATCCTTGAACGTGATGTTTCCATCCTTGAAAAAATTAAAGCACCATTTCCGCGCATCTCATATTTTGAAGCATGCGAGCAAATCATCGAAAAACGTGAAGAACTGCTTGAATCTGAGGACGAAGAACTGCGCAAAATCGCTAAAAATGCATTGACAGAATCTGGTGATGATTTCGGTGCTGCCGATGAGACAATTCTGGGTATGATTTACGACAAACCGGTGATGGTTCACAGCTATCCTTGGAAAATCAAGGCATTTTACATGAAACGCGATGCGAATAATCCTGAACTCGCCGCATGCGTCGATGTAATTGCTCCTGAAGGTTTCGGCGAAATCGTTGGTGGCAGCGAGCGCGAGGACGATCTGGATCAGCTTCTCGAAAATATGAAGCTGCACAACCTTCCGACAAAACCGTATGAATGGTATCTCGATTTAAGAAGATTCGGCGCGGTGCCGCATGGCGGATACGGTCTCGGACTTGAGCGATTCATCGCCTGGATAACGGGAACTCATCACATTCGGGAGTGCAGCGCATATCCACGTACAATCAAGCGTCTGAACCCGTAAAAACTTGAGAATTGCTGTAATCGTTATATACTTTCACATATTCTACTCTCGTGATTAAATTCATGGTTAAATTCGATTCTCACATTCCTGTGCTTTGCGATACCGTTATTCAGCAATTGAAACCGGCAGCAGATGAGATTCTGCTTGATGTTACGTTCGGCAGAGGTGGGCATACTCAGAAAATACTTGAATTAACCACTCCCAACGGGATTACATTTGCAACAGATGCGGATCCGGAAGCGATTGAATTTGGTAGAAACAATATACAGCAATTTGACAACAGACTAAAAATTTATCAAGCAAAATTTTCCGACCTTCCATCGCTACTGAATGATGGCACAATTGAAAAAGCTGATATGCTTCTTGCTGACCTAGGTGTTTCCTCACCTCAGATTGACAATGCTGACCGAGGTTTCAGCTATATTCATGATGGACCAATTGACATGCGCTTTGATCCTGAATCTGAGAATTCAGCATTGAAAATGATTGAGAAACTCACAGTTGATGAATTAGCAGATGTTTTCTGGAAATATGGTGAGGAACGCTTCAGCAGACAGATAGCCCGTGAAATCAAGCTTGCATCAAGGCAAAATCAACTTGATTCAACCTTTGATTTAGTTAAAATTGTTGAAAGTACAATAAAACGAGCATCTAAAGGAAAAATTCGAGATTTCGGTCCTCCTGCACGCAGAGTTTTTCAAGCTTTACGGATTATCACAAACGACGAACTCAAAGAGCTTGAGATGTTGATAAAAACCATTCCCAACTTGCTCAAGCCAGACGGAAGAGCAGCAATAATTGCGTTTCATTCACTTGAGGACAGGATTGTTAAGCTTGGGTTTAGAGAACTCGCAAAGTTAAAAGTTGCGGAGATACTCACGAAAAAGCCATTAATTGCATCTGCAAAAGAACTCAGGGAGAACATTCGAGCAAAAAGCGCAAAATTACGGGCAATTAAATTGTTGCATTAATTCGTAAATCGGTGCAAAATAATACTTCCCATATAAAATTTTCATTCAAGTATTTATCTGAATTGTTAATATAAATTGACGGGAGTAAATTATGATTGTTGAAAGATTCAGCATTAGCGTTGAGAAAAAACTGCTGTCTAATTTCGATCGCTATCTTAAGAAAAAAAATTATAACAATCGATCGGAAGCTGTGCGTGATCTGATTAGAGAAGCGATAAACAATGATGCAATTCAAGAAGAAAACCTTGAAGTTGTCGCAACACTTGCGTTACTATTCGATCGTCGGAAACATGATTTATCGAGCATTGTTGACGATTGTGCGCACGGATTAAAGGAAAACGCATTATCTATTATGCATGTCCCAGTTAGTGAGAACCATTGTCTTCAGAGTATTGTGCTGCGGGGAAAAAGCCACGAAATTAAGGCAAAAGCGGACAAAATTATTGGTAAAAAAGGGGTGAATCATGGTAGTCTGTTTATGCATCCTGCGAAAGTTTTAGAAGAGTGAAAGTTAAGGAATAATTATGAACACTGCTTTGAGTAAATTCAACACAATTGCTGGACAATGCTTATTAATTTTCATTGTTATCCTCGTTTTACAGAATATTCAGAAAGGTTTGAGCCCAGCATTGTATGAGAAACTCGAAATCAACGATACCGATGTTAATTTGTCTGTCATTGAACCCATCATAAAAGAATTCGAGCACTTAAACCAAAAAATTCAATCGTGCTGTATTACACTCGGTGGTGACCAAGGCGTAATAATCTCGCCTAATGGATATGTTCTTACAAATTATCATTCCGGCAAAGCAATTAAATATATGATTGACCATAATAGCAAAAAATATGACTGTGAAATTGTCGGCTGGGATACAGTTGGCGGTATCGCACTTTATAAAATCTCAACAAATTCCGAGTTGGCTTACGTTGAACTCAGCGAAAATAAATTCCACATTGGCGAATCTGTGTTCAGCATCGGCAAAACAATGAATATCTTTGCTGAACAAACCGAGTTCCGCACAGGTAAAATCGCTCTTGAAAGACATTATTTCAACGGTTGTTCTGAAGCGATTCTCTTTGATATGAATATAAATAACGGATTTGATGGCAGTGGACTTTTCAATAATAAAGGCAGACTCGTGGGTATTATCCTGGGGTGTATCGGTGATAATGTCGGGAATATCAGCATGCAAAATTCCTTCGGTTATGCAATGCCTGTTGAATCTATTTTACGCTTCGTTCAAGTCTGGCTTCAGCAAGAAGGGATTTGTTATCACGGCACAATTGACGGGCTTGAAATTGCGAAGAATTTTAGTTCTAACAGCGCGAATATCATTAAGATTGTCCCGAAAAGCCAGGCGGATTCACTCGAATTCAAAATCGGTGATAGAATTACTGCAATTGACAACAAACCAATCGAAAATTTCTTCGATTTCTGGAGCATTCTTGGTTCATATCCTGAAAATTGGGAAATCATGGTGAAATTCGAGCGAAATAAGAAAGAGCATGAAATCAAAGTAAAACTCGTGCAGGCATTGAAAACTAACCCTTCCAACCTGTCTTTTCGACCTCGAATCCCAACTATTCCCGAAGTTTCAACAACTTCGACTGAGAAAACAGAAGAAAAAAAGTCGGCATATCTCGGCATAACTACCGATCGCTTTCTTGATAAGAAAATTGAAGGAGTTCCAGTTTTCAAGGTTGTAAAAAACTCACCAGCAGCAACGGCAGGCATTATCAAGGGTGACATAATCCTCACTATCAATGGGCAGGCAACTCTTGATTTCACCTCGATTGAAGACTTCCTTGATAAAAACTATGCAGGAACCGAAGTAAAAATCGAAATCCTGCGCGGAAAAGACAGATTAACCCTCAAAACAATCCTTGCTGAATGTAAGTAAACTTACTTTTCTTTTCACGCTGACAATAGGTCTGAGGCGTTATTTGACCTAATGACAGTGTTGTAAATTTAAAAACCATCAAGGATGGTCAAGTAAACCTGGTATGCAAGCGTACTTTTTGATACGTTCCACTCAGAATGACATCGGTGGGTTGTCGAGCATTCTCAGCAATGGGCGTGTATTTGCCTAACAGCATTACACAAGCAGTTGTATGATTGCAGTTCGTCCATATTTGTTGCTGAATCGATTTCATAGCAAATTAATAGCAAAGTTAAGCGAATTTATCTGCATAACGCCTGCATAACGCTAACTATCGCTAAATTGATGCCTGTTATGTACATACATTGTCATTGCGAGGCAGGTAAACCTGCTTTTCTTTCCGTTCCCTATTTATATTTCACAGAATCTGTCTGTTTCGCAGAGAAAATATCCTTTGATGGTGGGACAGGCATCTTGCATATCAATCCCCATCCCTTGTCATTCCTGCGAAAGCAGGAATCCAGTAAATTTTCTTGTATTCGCTGGATTCCCAATCAAGTTGGGA
>CAYZQB010000045.1:0-20351 GCA_964480395.1 uncultured Planctomycetia bacterium | reverse complement strand
TCGAGAACCTCAGGCAACGGCTGTGTCTCTGTGGCAAAATTTTTGTCATTCTGAGGGAGAATGTGAAACATTTGACTGAAGAATCCAGGCTAGCTGGGCTGAAATCGTGGAATTTGCTGCGATGTATTGTGTCTGGTAAATTCTGAATTTTGATTCCTTGTCTTTATTGGAGAAAAAATCTGTCGCAATCCATGTTTTATTGTGGACTAGCCTGGATACTTCGGTCACTCTGTTCCCTCAGTATGACATGTTTTGTAGTTTTGTGAATCATCAGTAACTCCTGAGATTGCCACGTCAGTCGCTTCGCACCCTCCTAGCAATGATGCAGTGGATAGTGAAAAAGTAAATGGTGGCACAGGCATCCCTGCCTGTGTACTGCAATGTGAGTCATCAATGACAGGCAAGGATGCCTGTCCCACTGTCTGTGTGTTTGATGTAATGCTTGACCCACTAATCTATTGTTTAATATTTTTGTTACAGTGCATTAGTCGAAACTATCATCAGTTTCAAAGATAGGCGGGATACCAAGGTCAAAATCGTCATGGTCGAATACGAATGCTTTAATGTCCTTGCGTACTGTTCTTATAAATTCCTCATTTAATTGCCTGTTTTTAAGGAAAAATCTGATCTCATGTGGATCTTTAAGGTATGCAGTCAGCAAAGTAAAAAGGATATTCAACTCATCATCGCGTTCAAGATCATTCTTCAACTTACCCAGCGATTTCATCAGATGTTCAATTAAAGTATCAAGAATCGAGAATAATGTATTGTCAAGAGACATAAGGAATGCCTTGTGAATCATCGCGAGATAGTAAACTTTTTTGTTATCGAAATTATGAGGGGTCGCATCGGTAAACTTTGTGATAAGTTTCCAGTCGCGGTTAATCGAGTGAAAGAGAATTATTGACTCAACACAAAGCCTGAGCTGCTTTCGGTTCAGAAATATAAGTTTGTTTACATGGTTTTGGGAATCGGTTAAATCTTCTCGATAAGTATATTTATTTGACATATCATTCATAAGCTTGATGAGTGAATTGACAAGAACGCTGACATCTGATTTTGTCTTGTCCAGTTTTTGAGTCCGCTCGCGCAATCTGCTGTCGATTAGGCGTTTGTGCCAATAAATTTTCGACGACATGAGCTCAAGTACATGTACACGATCACTAAACCGAATAAAACTTCGCTTGAAAATCAGGTTTTTGAAGAGCGTTTTGTATTCATTCTCATTATCGGTCAACAAAGAATAATGAAAATCAAACATATCTTCGCGTATTTGATGCAATTCAAAAGATTTCATCTCATCGAAATACACGGTGAATTCCCTAAGCAAACACCGCCATTGATTATCGCTGATTTTTCTTTTTTCTGACATTGCATTCCAGTCTCACTCGATATTACAAATAACGGTTATTCTTGCTGAAAGATTTAATATAAAAGGGATGTTTATTAGCGTTAACTGACAGTTGAAAAAGTTTTCCAGCAATTGTCAGCTATTGGATTTATCATTCTCGATGTGTTTATTATTAATTATCCCGAGTTCGTCTGCATAGTTTTTTAGCTTCTGATACATCTGTTTCCTTGCTCGGAACAGTCTTGACATAACTGTGCCGACCGGAATATCGAGGATTTCAGCAATCTCCTTGTAACTCAGATTCTCGATAATTGCGAGTAATAATATTTGTTTAAACTGTTCGGGTAGCTCATCAAGCGCATTTTTAACCTTTTCCTCAAAATTGTCTTCAAGTTGATCAATTTTCTTTAAGCTTTCCAAAGTCAGATTGTAATGTACTGAAAAATCTTCATTAGCGGGAACAAGCGGAGCAATTTCGTTGAAATCCACTTCTGTTGGACCACGCTGCTGCTTCCTATACCAATTGATATATGAATTTCTGATTATAGTAAAAAGCCACGCCTTAAGATTTGTACCTTTGCTGAATTGCTTATAGTTTTTCAAAGCTTTTAGAAGTGATTCCTGCACCAAGTCTTCAGCATTTACCTGGTTGTGAGTAAGCGAAAATGCAAAATGGTACATAATATCGATTTGTTTGAGCAATTCTTCTCGAAACAGCTCTTTTGATTCGAAACTTATCGCTTCCTTAGGTTTGTTCTTCAATTTCAACTCTCATATCTATATTCTTCGATGCAATCACCGACTTCCGTGCAAACACAATCAGCATAACAATATTAACCATATATATTATACGATTGAAAATTAATCAATGAAACTGCTCTTTTATTTCAAATGTATTCGTATTTATAGAATTATATTACATTTAATAAACAAGGTTACTTTTCAGATAAAAAGGTATTTATTTCGATATTAACGAGTAATTAACCTGTTTTTAATTCAGTACAAAAAAAATAGTGTTTATTTCATATTCGAAATAATTAATAATTTACGGATTAAAAACGGATTTCGTTTTTTCAAATTTAATTCAGAAAAATGGAGGAGTTTTCATGGGGAAAAAAGTTTTTTCATTGTGCACTGCAATTGTATTGATTTTGGGATTCCTAGCAGTTCCAGCATTTGCTGCAGATCCCGAAACTAATGACAATGCAACAAATGTGGAGGAACCAGTTAAGAAGGTCGATGCACAAACAAATTCTACGGACCCTGACAAATTCCGTGGTGGCGAAAGCGTTAATTTTTTTGGTACTGTAAACCTTCGACTATACAGCTTTTTATACGAAGGCGGTCAGAGTCCTTTTAACTCATACTTTACGATGCTAGCGCAGGCAGGTTTGAGTGTTGATATGGGTCCAGTTTTCTGGAGTCTTTGCCTTTCAACAACTAGCCAGGATCTTTCAACATACTATGGTTACGGCGTTGGTTCATCAAACTACGAACCTTATTATTTTCTCAGCGATTTCGACACTTATTTCAAACATGCTTTTGCAGTCTTTAAACCCAGCGATAAGACGTATTTCGTACTCGGTCGCTTCGACAAAACCATCGATAAAGAGAAAAATTTCATGCTCGGTATAACGCCACTCACTTTTCATAGTGATTTTGCTTTTGACGGAGTCGGGATTTTCCCGAATCTTATGAAGAATGAAAACATGCTGCTAAACGCTGCTTTTCTCATCTCATATCTTGGCAAATTCCTAGGAACAACACCAGATACTGATGATACCTATAGCCAATTCTGGTTGATTGGTTTTCAACCTCAATTGCACTTGAAACTTGCTGCAATGACACTAACTTCATGGCTCGGTTTCTGGGCAATCACTCATCCTGATCATCTTCGAGCTAATTCACCGACTGGAACAAACTATGGTAAAAATGCTATCGCTCCTGACAAGGATGCGAATCTTTTGCTTCTTGAACTTTACGGTAAAATGACATTCGGTGCAATGTATGCTTGGCTACATCTTGGATATAATATGGGTGCTGAAGAACAAAACACAGGTTTTATTCTCGGTTTCAACCATGGTTCAGTAAAGAAACCCGGCGACATCGGTCTCGGTCTTAACCTTTTCTACATCGACAGATATTTGTGGTTTGATAAATTCGTCGACGGTACAATGGGTGCAGGATATAGAGGTATTCAACTCATTTTGAATTGGTGCTTCTATCAGAACACGATCTTTTATTCAATACTGACATTCAAGAACCGAATCGGTGGTGGCGATGGTGACGGTCTTGCTTACTTCAAGATTGGCGTCAAAGTCAATTGGAAAACCTCAGGCGGAAAACTTCACCAGTAAAACCTTAATAATCAAATTAATCCCGGACATAGGTTCGGGATTTTTTTTTGGGAATTGTGATTATTTTTAAAAAAAGCACGTTTTTATCATATAAAACTTCATTTTCTCCGATTTTAGACGACTAACTTCGAAGTGAAAAACCAATTTATCGAATCCTAAGAAATTAATCTCGTAATCAAATTTATTACATAATTTCTTATTCAACACTTTCGGAGGAGTACATGAAAACTCGTAAGCTTCAACTTTTTATTGCTGTCGGATTGATAGCACTTTTTGCATCTCAGGTTTTTGCAGCAGATATCGACACTAAATCAGCAACTACCGGGATATCGGATCCTGATAAGATTAATGCTGATGATGTTCTTTCATTCTTTGGTGGAACTCATTTACGTCTTTACAGCAAGTATTTTGAAGGCGGTACGGATCCATGGTCTGTTTGCATTAGAATGCGAGCAACTTTCGGACTGACTGCAGATTTAGGTCCGGTTTTTTTGGGTCTCACTCTTGAGACCGGAACACCTGATGTAACGAACCCAGCTTCTTGTGAGGCTACTGGCAACCAGATTGAATACAATTTCCTGTCCGATTTCAATGCTGTTTTCAAAAATGCGTATGCGATTTGGCGAGCAAACGAAATGTTTTATCTAGCAATGGGAAGATTTCCATGGGTGATTAATCAAAATAAAAAGATGTATGTTTATCGCTCAGATTTGACATTCGACAGTGACTACATGCTTGATACAGTTGGTTTTTTCCCTGTTTTTTACAATCAAGATAACACCATTTTCTCAATGTCAGGAATTCTAGCATATCTCGGGAAATATCTTCCTGAACCACCTGTGCCTGTTGCTCATCCGGGATACAGACATTTCCTCATGATTAGTCTTCAGCCCAAAATTGATATGAAGCTTGAAATGATGGATCTGTTGCTTGGTGCAGGTTTCTGGGGAATCACACATCCAAACGACCTTGATGATGCTGGCGGAGCGTCGAAACCATGGGGTTCAGACGTTTTCGGTACAAACAAAGATGCAAATCTCATGATGTTTGAAATGTTTGTGAAAATGTCCATTGACAAACTCAGTCTGTATCTTCATTCTATTTATAATGCTGGTGCTGAACAGCAGAACGTTGGCGCAATAATCGGTTTCTACGTCGGTTCAAAGCTGAAAACAGGAGATATTGGCTTCGGTGCATGTCTGTTCTATCTCGAAAAATACGCATGGCTCGAAACTTTCCCAAGTGCAACTCTTGGTATGAATTACAAAGGTTTGCAACTGATATTCGATTGGATGTTCTTCCAGAATATGTCATTTTACGTTCAGTGCACTTTCAAAAATCAAATTGCTGACAACGATGAGAGTACTGGTCAGATCTACATCAAAACTGGCGTTATAGTAAAATTCTCGCTGAAACCTAAGAAATAAGTACAATTTCTATCAATTATCAGGCTGGGTGTTAATTCATCCAGCTTTTTTTTTAAACAATTATTATTACTGACCGATATTACATAAGTTATAACGTATGTGTGTTTACATGCGGGATTCACAAGATCTAAAATATTGAAAATTTATTTAAATGTCATATTTTCATAAAATATAATTCATATTTTATAAAACTATCCGATTGTATACTAAACGTACATAAACAATTCGAACCTGAAGTAAATTTTGAAAGGAGTTACCATGTTCTTAAAATGGTTATTCTCAGCTAGAAAAAAAACTGGAAACGGAACATATCACATCATCTGGGATAGTGATGCTTCGAAATGGTTGATTAAAAAGGACGGTGAAAAAAATCCGTTAAGTAATCATGAAACCAAAAAATCCGCGCTTGTTGCTGGTGACAAAATTGCCAATAAACTCGCTGATGGTCAGTTAGTTGTCCATAAAATGGATGGTGATATCCAGAAGAGCGTCAAATTTGGACGCCAGGCAGCATAATTGCGGATTCGACAAGAAAACTCGTAACTGGTAATCAATCAGCAGGTTTACATATCTAAACCTGCTGGTTTATGTTTACATCGTTATCAATTTAGCATGTAAACTGCATTTTTTGATAAATCTAGCTTGCTCTTAAGAAGTTATCCAAGCTAATTCATAAGCAAAGATTCCAATCCTAAAGTTGTTGCTATGTAAAAAGTCGGTCAATTAATCTTGGCGTTCAGCAAGAATAAGATTAATCGTTTTAATTTCATTTCCTCTTTTGATTTGCAGAATCAGTTTTTCATCCGGATTTAACAAAGACAGTAACTTATAAAGCAACATTAAGTTTTCCAGCGGTTTATTATTCACCGCAGTAATTTCGTCACCAACTTTCAAGTCGAATTTCTCTGCTGGTGAATCTTTTGTAACTTCTACAATCACAATCTTTTCGTCTTTAGTCTTTAAGTCAAACTGCAAAGACAGTTTAATCCCAACAAAAGCACGTTTGACCTTTCTGAATTTAATCAGATTCTCGGAAATCTTCATCAGTTGATCCGCTGGCAGTACAAAACTGATACGATCACTTTCATAAAACGCTGGATTGTCATATTTTTGTGATAACTCGGTAACAATCTCTTCAATAACTTGCTTAGCAATGTTCTGCATTTCTGGCTTAACAATTTTTTCGACTATCTGAAAGATTTTTGTTGAAAGATCCTTCTGCTCTTGCATTTGATCCTTAAAATAACTCGACCATACAATACCCATAAATTCACCGTTGGAATTCATGCAAAGTCCGCCAGGATCTCCCGGATTTGTCGCAGAATCAATCTGAAATACTCCGAAAAACGGTCTCTTTCCGATGTAAATAATTCTGTCAATTCCGGAAACGGTCGTACTTTTTACAGTTGATGTCAAGCCATACGGATTGCCGCAAATCACAGCAAGCGAACCGATTTTTGTTTGATTTTCTTTCGAATAGACGATTTCCGGTAAATCTGTTTTGTTGACCTTAATAATCGCCAGTTTGCTGTCTTCGTCGATAGCCCAGATATCAGCTTTATAACTTATCGAATCTATGTTTACAAAAATTTTATCCGCATCTTTCAATGGTTGAGAAAGTGTCAGGATATAACCTTGCTTGTTAACGATTACTCCGGAAAAATTGAGATAACTCATCTTGGTGAAGGATTCAGCATTACTTTTCTCTTCCGTTCCTTTTGGGTTGGTGTTTGAGCTGCTTTTTTTTTCTTCAATTTTCCTCATCACGAAAATCCGAACGGATGATTTCTGTGCTTTTTCAGCGATTTCAATCATCTCACGCTCAAAACTTTTTAATGTTAGGTATTTTTCTACTTGCTTCTCGGGTTGCTTTTCATCGGATTCACCTTTCACTTCAGTCTTTGCTGGATCTGACATTTGATAAGCATTCTCATTATAACCACATGGTTCCGAAAGCATTTTAATCGGTTCGTATATAAAAGTGGATTTTCCTGTTTTACTCTCTTTATTTTCCGTGCTTGAGAATGCAATTGATATCGCTGCTGCAACAATAATGCACAGAGCTGCGAAAATATTTTTTTTCATTTCCAACCTCCATTTGCCCCAATATATACGAGTTACTTCTTTGCTTGTTTGTCATGTATTTATAATACAATTAGATTTGCATTGAAAAAATTGAGTTAAATCAATGTAAAAATAGCATCCAAACTCAAAAATTGTCATGGAAACAATGACATTCATTTAGAATCTGGACTTTTTTGCATTTCTTGTACAAATTACATATATTTTGCAAGTGTATTGAATTTCTCCGCAGTTTCTTTTCGATGACATTCATCGCATATTTCGTAATACTCAATAGGAACTTCTTTAAGTCTGGACAGATATTCTGCTTCTTTCCTAGTAACGTTTGCCTTTCCGCAGATTTTACATTTCAGCATCTCGAAAGTTTGTTTCCAAATTGTTCGAGTATCCTTGGTTTGTTCATATTTTATGTAATTTGTCGGGCAAACATTCGCACATGCTGCACAGCCAATACAGGCATCAGATTTAACATCGAACGGTGTCGAAATTGACCTGTCATGACCCCGACTCGTGAAACCGATTGCAGATGCCTGAATAACTTCATCACAGACACGAACGCATAATCCGCATAGAATACAATCATCTGCCTTAGCTTCAGGAACTGAGAACCTTTGTGCATCAATACCGTATTCCTTAGCGAGTTTCAGAACCGGTTCTGCTTCGGGAGATTTTGCGAGCAGCAGCTCAATCATTATTTTACGAAGGTTGACAACATCTTCTGTACTTGTGAATACTTCAATGCCTTCTTCTGCGAGCATTGAACAGGCAGCAGTATATTTTGCCCAACCTTTTTTAATAACTTTGACAGTACAGACTCGGCAGACTGAGTACGGTTTAACCGCATCGTGATAGCAAAGTGATGGAATCTTGATACCATTCAATCTTGCTGCCTTAAGCAGATCAGTGCCTTTTGGGACAGCTACAACTTTGCCATCAATTTTGAAAGTTATGGGCATGGTGAACTCTCTTTATTTTTATACTGTATCTTGCATACATAACTTAATGCTTTTTTCAATATTTTTTACAAATTATGTACATCTTCGAATTAAACAAGTTCGGTTCAATCAACTTTTTTACGTTTTACTTTTCTGTTGGGCTCAGGAGGTGGAATTTCAGTAAAACCTTTTGTGAAATCTGCATTGTTGACCAATGCTTCACTAAGCAGTTTCATGTATTCGTCTTTTGAAATTGTAATGCAATTAAAACGCGATAAATGTTCGGTGAAATATTGTGAGTCGAGAAGTTTGAAATTCCGTTGTTTCATGTGTTCGATGAGGAATAAAAGCGCAACTTTGCTTGCATCTTCAACCATGCTGAACATTGATTCGCCGAAAATCCCTGATTTTATCGAAACCAAGTATAATCCACCTACAAGTTCATCTCCCAACCATGTTTCCACCGAATGCGCCAGCCCAAGTTTATGTAGTCCGTGATATGCAGTAATAATCTCAGAATTTATCCAGGTTTCATGTCGTGATGCACAGTGTTTCATTGTACCGACGAAATCGCTGTCAATTTTGATTGTGAATGGATGATGACGCATGAGCCAGCGAAAATGACGCCCAAGCTTGAAATTATGGAAATCAATGACGCCCCGTTCTTTTGGACAGAACCAGTATATTTCACCATCAACCGCCATTGGGAAAATACCGTTGACATACCCATGCACAAGCAGCTCAGGCGTAAGTTTCAGCTCATTTTCTTCGTTTTTCTGGTTCATTGCATGAAGTCAGTATAAATAAACGCATTAAATCTTTTGGTATATTTTAATGAAAAAGTGAAAAAGTGCTTAAATTATTTTGCCAATGCCCGATTTTACACAATGCATCGTTGATGCTTAAATTAATCATGTTGGCAAAAGGTCTATAAACTGCAATTCCTTTGTCACTAAGTAAAAAAAATGACAGAAATTCGGAAATAGCAATACATGGAGGTTCAAATGCATAGTTTTTCAATAAAATTACTATTCACTATATCAGTGATTATTCTTTTCAGCGTAACTGCATTTAGTGATGTTGTTGCCGATGAAGTTTATGTTGGGATGTGCACTGGTGATGATGTTCGGATTCGCGCAACTGCATCAGCAAATGCACCAATCATCGACAAAATGAAGTCAGGCGACAAACTTGTCATTGTTGGAACGCAAGGTGACTGGTATAAAATCCAGCTTCCGGAATTTGTTTCCGTATGGATTTCTCGCAATTACGTGAAAGCGGAACCAGGTAAGGATGGCGTGGTAACTGGAGAAAATGTAAATATTCGGACTGCAGCAAAAACGTCAAGCACTGTTATCGGCAAAATTGACAAAGGAATAAAGGTTGAAATCATGGGCGTTGATGGAGACTGGTTCTTGATTATTCCGCCGAAAGAGGCGACAGGATGGATCAGTGGAAAATACATCAAAAAACTCGGTCTTGTACACAATTATCTGGGTGCATTGAAAGAAGAACGCGACCGGTATCTAAAGCGAGCAGCAGCGTATTATGAGAGTCAGGGTCAATCTGATATTTCAAAGGCATACCTGGCACTTGTTAATAAAGTCGAAGTAAAACCTGATACTCCAAGCGATAAAGATAAGATTAAAGAAGCGGAAACGAATCAATTCAATGTACTGATGCTTAAATACAAACAGGCGAATTTTGACCGCGACTCTGCAGATATTGCATATTTGAAATCCCTTGCTGAAGAAATCAGAATTTTTGCGGAAAATTGTAAAAGCGATGTTAAGCAATCCGCAATGAATATCTACAACGAAGCACTTGGTAAAATTAAGGTGATTGAGGATTATCGCATAGCACTCGCAGAGAAAATAGCTGAGGAAAATATTGGCAAACAGAAAGAAAAGGATAAAGAGAGGATTCTCAAGGAAATCGATATTCGATTAATGCGCAGTATTATTAACAAATATGTTGCTACGGGCGTGGTTGTGGATGAACAGCTTGAATCGGGTGATACGATTTATTATCTTGCCGTTGATAATCAGAATAAATATCGCTTGGTTACAATCGCACCAAATCTAAATTTGCGCGATTATTGGCATCGTGAAGTTGGCATCGTCGGCAAAATTGTTTATGATGAAGATGAGCTGTACCCGATTATTTTATGCGAAATTGTCCAAATATTTGACAAATAATCTTAAACCAGAGATAAAATTAATGGGGAGCATCACGCTCCCTTTTTTTATAAATTGATTGTCTGCTTCCAAGAGTCGCGAATTTCCTCGACTGACGATTGCAAAATAACTTTGCTTCCATGATTCACAGTCATTTTATCCGTTTCAACCTTGCCAATATTATTAAGAAAAACCTTCATCCCAGACGCTTTTTTCATCACCGTTTCGAGCATTGAATAATCAACCTCAATGACAAAACGCGATTGACTCTCGCTAAAAAGCAAAATAGAGTAAATCTCTTTATTATCGAAATTCTCATCACCTTCCGGATTTAGATTGAAGATATCGACCTTGCAGCCGATGTTTCCGCCGATGCACATCTCAGCAAGCGTTACCGCTAAACCGCCCTCAGAGCAGTCATGTGCAGAATGAATCAGACATTCGCGGATTATTGATTCTACGAACCGGAAATTGTTCAAAGCTTCGTCAAATCGGACTTGCGGCACGGAATCGGATTCAATTCCCAGCATAGCATAGAGTTGGGAACCACCAAACTCTGCATAAGTCTTGCCAACGAGTAAAATAACCGAACCTTCGTTCTTGAAATCCGACGTTACAACTGATTTAACGTCGTCAATCACGCTGACTCCCGAAACAAGCAGCGTAGGTGGAATCGAGATAATGTTTCCGTGTACATCTTTGAATTCATTGTTAAGCGAATCTTTACCGGACACAAACGGCGTACCGAACGCGATGGCTGCATCATACAAGCCCTGAGACGCTTTGACTAGTTTACCAAGCTGATCCGGCTTATTGCAGTTGCCCCATGAGAAATTGTCCAGTAGTGCCATTCTTTCAAGTGTTCCGCCAACACATATTGAATTACGGATGCACTCGTCAACCGCACATGCTGCCATCCAATACGGATCGACCGAACTATATTCCGGACATAAGCCGTTGCTTACAACAATTGCTTTATCCCGGTCGATTAACGGCTTTATTACTGCAGCATCTGACGGACCGTCCATTTTCGCACCAACGAAAGGTTTCACTATTGAACCACCCTGCACTTCGTGGTCGTACATGCGCACAATCGCTTCTTTCGACGCAATTGTCGGCAAGCTCAGAAGTTTGTGCAAAAGTCCGGTGTATTGTTCAGCGACAGGAATCGGACTGTTTACAATCACAGGTTTATTCCAGAACGCTTCACGAGTGTTGCGAGGAAGCCCCTTGTGTAAGAATTTCATGTCGATTTGCGCAACTTCGGTGCCGTCATATGAAACGGTTAATCTTCCTGAATCGTTGAATTCGCCAATGTTTGTTGCTTCAACATCTTCCTGCTCGCAAATTTCCATAAATCTGGCAACTTTGTCTTCGGGAACTGAAAACACCATTCGTTCCTGTGCTTCCGAAAGCCAGATTTCCCAAGGTGCAAGACCATCATATTTCAAAGGCACTTCCATAAGCTCGACATGAACTCCAATATCTTCACCCATCTCACCGCAGGCGCTTGACAAACCACCTGCGCCACAGTCGGTAACAGCATTGTAGAGCTTTTCATCACGTGCTTTCAAAAGAACATCAAGAAGCTTTTTCTCCTCAATCGGATTGCCAATCTGCACCGCACCGGATGAAGTTTTTTCAGACTCGTTATCAAGCTCACGCGATGAAAACGTTGCACCGCCAAGTCCGTCTCTGCCAACACGACCGCCAGCAACGATAACCTTGTTGCCCGGCTTTGCTTCTTTTTCTATCATATTTCGCGGGATAATACCGATGCTGCCTGCGAAAACCAGAGGGTTGCCGCGATAATCATCATGAAAAAACAGTGCACCGTTGCAGGTCGGTATTCCCATGCGATTGCCGTAGTCTCTGACACCAGCAACGACACCTTTCATGATGCGCAAAGGATGCAGAATGCCCAATGCAATTTCTTCTCGTGGGAAATCGGGAGGGGCAAAGCAGAAGATATCAGTGTTCATAATCGGTTTTGCACCAAGTCCCGTACCCATTATGTCGCGAATAACTCCGCCGATGCCTGTGCCTGCACCACCATAAGGTTCAAGCGCACTCGGATGATTATGCGTCTCGACTTTGAAGGCAATGCCATAATCATCATCAAGTGCGATAACACCTGCATTATCCTTGAAAACCGATAAACACCAATCTTTGTTTAGTTCGTCTGTTACTCGGAAAACAGTTGATTTCAGCAGATTGTCGATTGTCGATTTATCGCCGTTTTCATCAGTAAATTCGATAATCCCCGTCATTGTCTTGTGTTTACAATGTTCAGACCAGGTTTGAGCAATTGTCTGAAGCTCTACATCCGTAGGCTGACGTGCGATTTCGCGGTAATAATCCTGAATTCTGTGTAATTCATCCAAGTTCAACGAGAGTGATGCCTGCTTATTCAACTCAACAAGCTGAGAGTCATTCATAGCCAGAAACTTTACGATTTCCTTACGCACAAAAACGTATCCATTGTCTTGGATAAGTGTTTTAATCGGCTCATCAGAATAAATGATGTCCTCAATGGTGTCGTTAGCAAGAATTCTGTTTGCGAAATTCTTAAGCGTTTCTTGCTTCATTTCACCAAAAAAACAGTATTTTTTTGCATAGGCAACTTTATCAATCATCAAGTTAAGATTTTTTGCACCCCTGATTATCGAGGCTTCCACGGTTTCCATGACACCTGGTTTTTTTCGTACAACAACGATTTCAGCATCTTCGGGTTTCGGTATCGGAAGCTGAGCCTCGGATATTGAATATTGCTCGATAATATCGTCGCAAAGCAGAGTTTTACAGAGTTTTTCGACATCTTTGTATTCAAACATTTTCGCTTCAAGAAAATATTGTCGTCTGGTTTCAATTGAAACGTTTTCGACCCCGAATTCAGCAAGCGAAGCACTTAACAGACGTGATTCACCGTCATATTCACTCTTTTTGTAACTGATTTCAACACGCCAAAGCATGGTTAACTCCGATGAGGTTTCAAATATTTATAACATAACACGGTTAAAATCTGTGGATTTTCTGAAGTTTTTAGAAAATTGATATGCTGAAAAAAACAAAACAGCTTGCACAAAGACAAAGAATTAAAATAAACGAGACGAACCCGAGAATCCAGTCATCGGAAAATTTTTCGTCTGATTCACTTCCATGTTGGCTGTCATTTTTGCTGAAAAGTCTGGCAATATAACGGATGACGAAATAAATCACAAAAATATTACATATAATTGCGATAATTCCGACAAAATGTGCATTCGATGCAAAGAGTCCTGCAATTGTGCTATATCGCGGGAAAAACCCGATTGTTAGTGGAAATGCGGAAATGCTGAGAACAATAAACGACAAAACCACTGAAAATTTCGTACTTCTGACGTTTACTGAGCTTGTATCGTAAGCTTGCTCACGACTTTTTTGCCCAACTGACAGAATCATGAATAAACAGGAAGTGCAAACAAGTGCTGATACTGTAAACACGATGATTACTTGCAGGGCAATGGTGTTGTTATGCCCGATTAGACTTAATGCAAGAATGCCGAATGCAAACTGGTTATCCACAAGCCGACGTTTGATTTCGTTCACATCGGATGAGCTAAGTAGTGTAATTGTGGTGTAAAGCAGGAGTGCAATCGCTGAAATGTTGACAATGAGTAACGTTATATCTGAAATATTGCTGAAACCTGCGTAAACCTTGACCATCAGCATGAATATTACGAATTTATAGAGAATGTAAAAAAGCGATTCGTGAAAACTTCCAATGCTTTGAGAAAGTTTGTTAAACCAGGTGAAAAGCGGGTCGATGCTGAATAATATCAAAAGTGAAATCCAAAATCCCGCAAAACACAGTATTTTTGCGTTATTGAAGGCACCCTCGACATTAGAAGTCTGAATTAAACTGGTTCCCGAGCTATTCAGAGCCAGAAATATTGCAGCAACTGCGAAAATTATCAAGGCAGCAAAAATTCTCATGATTGCTCTTGCAACTGGCTTCATAATTGCTTCAGATTGTTGAACGGGCGGGTTTCCAGCCATTATAGAAGCTATAAATCCGACGGACATTAGAGCAATACCTGCAAATATGAGTAAAATATCGGTAGATTTCACTGCGATGATACCGCCGATACCTGCGATAAGCAGGAAAAAGTAATTAGATGCAAGATTCTTGTCGTTCTCACGATTTCCACCAGAATATGTGATGAAAGTTAAAAAAAACAACGCGATATTCACAATAATGACACCGATTTTACTGAAATTGGTGATTAATTCTCTTGCTTCAACCACCTTTAATGCAGATGTATCAAGAACCACAACTGATAAAAGGATTGAGAGTACAATGCTTCCAAGACATGTGAAGAATATGGGCAAACTCTTGTCACTGGGCTCTGAGATGAGTTTATCAAGAATTAGAATTATGAATGCAGCGATGAAAAGCGCCCAGATTGAAGCGTTATCAAAGAAAAAATCTGATTGTAAAACTGCGGATGTCAGAAATATCAAAACATACCCTCGCAATTACAAGAATTTTCTCGTATTGTCTGATGCAAATTTTATATTTGTGTAGGAGTCAGCGAAAGTAAAATCCGAGCAGACTTTCTGCTTTTTTTTACAACATCGGCAATAGGTACGCAAGCGTACTTTTTCTAACATCATTGACAATAGGACTCAAGAGTAATTTGCCCTAATGACGATGTCGTAAAAAAACGCAGGTTTACCTGCCCTATTGACAGTGGCGCAAAATAAACCATCAAGGATGGGCAGGTATTTACGTTAACTGGCTTGTAAAGTGCTTTATCATTAAATAATTTTGTATTGACTGTAACCTGAGGAAATTATGAGTCCAAAAATAAGCTGGAAAAGTCGTCATTATTTATGGGTTGTCATTATCATTGTACTTGCAGTATTTTTTTATTTCAATAATCGCAAAACTGAGAATGCTCCGATAAAAGACCTGACACCGAAGAAAAATAAAATCGAGCAGTTCGGAAAAAATTATTATGACAGCAAAATCGAACAGATAACTGAAGGTCCGTATCCTTTTGCAGGCATAGAAGCGGTGAAGGAAAGCAGGAAGATTTTCGTGCAATATACTGTTGGTGATAAAAAATTACAGATTCTTCTTGCAGGCGTAAAACTACCCACGAATACTGAACAATCTGACAAAGCGATGGATTATTTGAAAGATTTTCTGACAGAACAGGTTTTGCGCATGGAAATTGAGGGTAAAACTGATGAATACTCAATCGGCTATGTTTATGCGTACAATAAATGGGTTGAATCACTTGAAAAATCTTTGGTCAACGTTGCGCTAAACCTTCTATCGCATGGGCTGGTTGAAGTTGCAAACGATTCAGAACTGGAAAAATGCAGATACAAAGATTTCTTACTCGCAGAGAATGACGTTGCAAAACTCAAGAAAATAGGAATTTACAAAGTCGTTGACGAGAAATCTGACAAAGACGGATCGGAGAAATAATCGATGTTTTACTTGATTGCAGAGGCAGCGGAAACTGAGTCAAACTCGCTTCTTACAATTATATTATTCATCATCGCTCTGATTCCGTCATTTTTCGCAATTCGATGGATGCTGAAGTCTGGAAAAGGTAAAAAATATGACTTGCGACTTTTATCCCAAGAGCTCGCTGTACCTATTACACCCGATATGAGTGATGACGAAGTTCAGAAAAAGCTTGAAGTAAAAACAAAACTGGTAAACAGCAAACTAATTCAATTTCTGCCATTTCCGTTGGTTTTCTTTTTCCTGTTTTTTATTAGCAAAGAAATTCTTTCCGTGCTGGCGGTCGCAGTTTATAAATCACTCCTACCTGAATTGGATGATTCTCAGATAACACCAGCAATGGAAGTGTCATTTAGAGTTGCTCAATATATCATTGTAACTCTGACCAGTCTTTTTATTGCATTCGGAGGACTTTTTGCAGTAGAAGAATTGGTGAAATATCCAATCTTCAGAGCTTTTTTCACAGGCAGAGAACGAAAATTCCGGGATATTCTCGAAGCCATGCTAATTTTGGCTTTATCGACAATCCTGATCTATTTTGTTGTAAATGTGATGTGGACAAAGATTTTAGTAGGTTTTGGAGTAGAACTTGAGGAACAGCTTCAGATAGTATACTTGCGTGAATCCAAGGATGTAAATCTCTGGCTTGCGACAACATTTGCAGTTGTGATTGGTGCACCAATTTTCGAGGAAATTATTTTTCGAGGATTTTTATATCGAACGCTAAGAAAATATCAATCTGTTATGATGGCTGCTGTGACTCAAGGATTCCTATTCTCAATATTGCACATGAGCTTATCTGTATTCCTGCCATTGTGGGTGCTTGGGATTGTACTCGCACTGATGGCTGAGAAATTTCAATCTCTGCTACCTTCGATAATCGCCCATGCAATATTTAATGGATTTACGATTGTAATGTTGCTTCTTGGACCCGTAAATACATGGTTTTGAGGAAATTATGAAGTTTGATGAATTCATTTCGAGAATTAAACCTAAGATTTGTGATGGTGCGAAAAATACTGTCACAATTAACACTGATGCTTTAATTGTTAGTGAATCTGATGCCTTTGAAATGATTGATAACAATGATAATGGATTGCATGGATGTGATATTGTCGTTGACAGCGATTATCTGCTTTCGTCCAACATTGCTGTTGCTGAGAAATATAAAGCGTTGACAGAATTTACATCATCGAAAAATATAACACATTTGAAGATGACTGAATCAGGGACAATCTGCAATGCAGTAATGAATTCAAGCGGATTTCATGCGGATAAAGTCTACGCATCCGTTTCATGCAAGGTTGTTGCACCATATTTTGAGAATGAAATCATTGCGCTGCCAGGTTCTGCACGAGAAATAAGTTTCAAGAATGCCGTAAAGCTTGTTGTTGTCAACGTCAACGACGATTTAGTTAACGATGTTGAACCAGAGACACTGAGCTTCAATATAATTGCAGAATTAAATAAGTCAGGCATAAAGCAAGATAAAAGCGGGATGCTGGTAGTATTGTTTAAATCCTCTGCATATCAAGCACTTGGGAAGCAGAACCGGATTAAAGCATTCAGCATTCTAAACAGTTTTGATTTTCTTGCGTTTGAGTGCGATGATGTCAGGGCTGCAATAGATTCTGCCAACGAAATTTTCAGCTCGATTGATGTTAAAACGCTTAACATTACTGAAATGCATAATTTATGCATGCTTCATAATCAAATATCTGCGGAAATCACTGAAAACGTTGATAGAATCTTCCTCGGCGGTTGTGCATCGGGCGATTTTGAGACGCTACAAGCGATTGCTGATTACACAACCGGCAAAACATTGCGTAAAAACCTTGAAGTGATAATAACACCAGCTGATTTCACTGTTTATCAACTTGCTGCAAAATCAGGCATTCTCACAAAACTTTCAAACGCAGGTTTCACCATAGTTTTCCCAAGCTGTGCAAGCTGCAAGGGCAATCATTCAGGAATCCTCGCATCGGGCGAAATTGCTTTTAGTACGTTCCCGCTTGCAGAACCCGGCAGAATGGGACACATGAACGCACAGATTTACAGATGCTCAGTAAAATCCATCCTTGAAAAAATCATACAATAAAGAATTAAGTCAATCTCTCAAACCTGTCATTCTGAGCGAAGAGAAGAATACAGGATAGTCATATACTTGCACGGAAATCAAGTAATGTGCTATCCAAGGAATTTTTGAAATCTGATTCATTGTTTAGCGGACATCAAATACTTTTTCAAATTCCACACTTTGAATTGAGCTAGCCTGGATTCTTCAGTCGTTACACTCCTTCAGAATGACATGTAATATTCGGAAACAATTTGTTAAGTACAAAAAAAAGTCCCGCGTTGCCACGAGACTTGTATATTCACAATTATCTATGTTTTATTGTGCGGAAACATCTTGCCGGGTCGCTAACGCTCTATCAAGCATAAACAAACCATTGCTTGAATTCTGGACAAGCTTCAGCTGCTCAACAATTGCACTCGTCTGCTCTTCTTCTTCAATCTGCTCGGTTACGAACCAGTGAAGCATGACCTCTGTTGCGTAGTCATTTTCCTCGCGTGAAATCTTAACAAGATTGTGAATCATTGCTGTTACCTTGACTTCATGGTTGTATGCGTCTTGAAATGCTTCAAGATGGTCTTTCCAAACATTTTTGGGTTTGTCGATAATATCAAGTTCAACTTTGCTGCCACGTTCAATGATGAATCTCATAATCTTTTCAGCGTGAATTGTTTCTTCTTTGCTTTGTTGGTACATCCAGCTTGCGAAGCCGGGGAAGTTTTTGTCCTCAAAATCAAGTGCCATCGCAAGATAAAGATAAGAGGCATAAAGTTCTGCATTAACCTGTTTGTTCAATGCTGCCAACATTTTTTCGTTAATCATAATTTACTCCTTTCAGTTTGATATAAATTCGGTTGTGATATATAATCTGCAATGCTGTTATCTGATAATCTTACAAATTAACATGCTTAAACTGCCTAATATTCCGGATACTGAGAAAAATTTCATATAAATTAGTATAAATATTAACGGAGCGTAAAATGGAGAAAATAAAACGAGTCGGAATTACAACTGGTGGTGGTGATGCGCCTGGCTTGAACGCTGTAATCAAAGCAGTGGTTTTTTCGGCGAGGAATCGTGGATGGGAGGTTTTCGGCATAAAGGATGGCTATAACGGATTTTTCGAGGATGAATTCGCAGATGAACCCGGTGTGTTGCGACTTCGTAAGCGAGACGTTTGGAATATCACTCCGCTTGGCGGAACAATACTCGGTACAACTAACAAAGGGAATCCGTTCTCGTATCCCGTTAAAAACGATGCTGGTGAAGTTGAACTTGTTGACCGTTCCGATGAAATCGTTTCTGGTATGCAGAAGTATGGAATTGATGCTCTGATTGCTGTCGGTGGTGATGGCTCGCTCTCAATTGCTGACAAACTCTTCAAAAAAGGTGTTCGAATCGTCGGAGTTCCGAAGACAATTGATAACGACCTTGACAAAACGGTTATGACGTTTGGTTTTGATACCGCTGTATCTTTTGCAACAGAATGCATTGACAGGTTACATTCAACTGCTCAAGCGCATCAGCGTATTATAATTGTTGAGATGATGGGACGTTATGCAGGTTGGATAGCACTAAATTCTGGGATTTCAGGCGGTGCGGATGTAATTTTGATTCCTGAAATTCATTATGACATAAACGCTATCGTTCATAAAATTAATGAAATCAAGAAAACAGGCAGAAAGTACGCGATTATCGCAGCAGCGGAGGGTGCAAAAGAAAAAGGTGGAAAAACAACCTATCTGCCCGTGTATGATGGTGAGGAGAAGCGTTTGGGAGGTATCGGCGATGTTTTGCGCAGGTCGCTAATGTTGCGCATGGACAAAAATATTCGGGTCGTCGTACTTGGACATCTCCTCCGTGGCGGCTCACCAACGACATTTGACCGGCTTTTATCTCTGCGATTCGGCGCCGCAGCCGTACGCGCGCTTGATGAAGGAAAATCCGGAATCATGGTCGCGCTGAACTCCCCAACTGTCGATTATGTCCCACTCGAACTTGCTACAAAACGCATGAAACGTGTCCCAATAGATTGTGACAGTGTTCTAACCGCATTGGATCTCGGCATCAGCTTTGGTGATTCGACAACTTTCTGATATGCAGAAATATTTTTGATTATGTAACAGAATAGTAATTTTTTTTAATAAATTGAATTAATTCAAGGAGAATAAGATGCAACTTGATGAATGGCAAAAGCTTATCGAGCAGATTTATCTTGAAAAGGACAAAAAGCGTGGACTCGCCTGGAGCTATGCCTGGCTTGTCGAAGAAGTCGGTGAACTCGGTGCAGAACTCCGCAAATTCGCTTTGAATGAGGAAAACACTGAGCTGAATTCCGAACATTTACATGAAGAATTCGCAGATTGCCTTGCATGGTTGTCAACTCTAGCATCAATGGCGGGAATAAAACTTGAGAATGTAAAAAAA
>CAYZQB010000044.1:0-20462 GCA_964480395.1 uncultured Planctomycetia bacterium | reverse complement strand
ATTTGCTATTCATTTTACATGCAATCAATTTAGCGACCATTTATGACGTTTTAGCATCATACAACTGCTTGTGTCGTTCTATTTTGCTGCTACACACCGCCTTGCTAAAATTATCAGTGTTCTATAAATCATCGGAATTGTCTTCGTCCGTCGAATCCGACAGGTTTTCGAGAGTAAGTCCTTCAATTATCGGC
This sequence comes from uncultured Planctomycetia bacterium, assembly GCA_964480395.1. Taxonomy (GTDB): domain Bacteria; phylum Planctomycetota; class UBA8742; order SKZP01; family CAYZQB01; genus CAYZQB01. Next base: position 20,268 of record CAYZQB010000044.1, on the reverse strand, counting down.
TTGCTGGAGTCAAGTGCAAGATAACCCGTAATATCGCCGTCAATACTGATAACACTGGTGATTATGTTCTCGATATTCTTCTCACGCATCTTCCAATGACGCTGCATCGCCTTCTTTTCCTTGTCAAGCTCATCCTTCATCTTTTGGAAAGCATCATGAATCCGGTTCAAATGTCGCTTAAACTCAACACCGGTGATGTAATTGTACACCGTATCCATCAAGCTGTCCCGATAATCTTCAGTCGCTTTCACTCGCATGATGTCTGTCAGTGATTGCCTGAGAACCGCACATATGCTGAATGCAGATTTATAATCCGTAACCCAAATATTGTCGATTTGCTCAAAATGTTCAACATCCTTGGGCATTGCCATGGTTACAAGCATTGCAAAATCAGCATTTCTGGTTTGTAAGTCCGTTTTGAGCTTGTCTATCCAATCTTTGCTGAAATTTTTCGTATTTTTCGCTTCCCAGATTATCGTACCCTGCACTTTGTTGATGTCATTGCGCACGGTTTGGGTGATGTCATGTCCGCGTTCACCTTTTTTTACTTCCTCGAATAAATCATGAGGGTATGCTGCCTGCAGCTTAATTAGTAAATCCTTCTCAAGTGCTTCTCCCTGCGCTTCCTGCGAACCGACCTCGCTGCGACGTTGAAGCTCACGAATCTGATCTCTCAACGATTTTATCTGCTCATCTTTTTCAAGCATTTTCAAATGTTCTTGCTCGCTAATTTTTTTTGAGATTTCTTCACGCAGTTTCTTGTTTTCCTCATGTATCTTCTTCTTTTCTTCACTTATTCTCATTTCAAGTTCAAGGTCGAGAGATTCCTGGCGTGATTCGAGTTCGCGCTCTCTTTTCCTGAGTTCAAGCTCAGTTTTTTGGGCTTCTAAGAGTTTTTTGTCTTTTTCTGCAAGTTCCTTTTCATACTCATCTTTTTCAAGTGCATACTTCTTCTCTGCTTTTCTTTGCATCTCTTCACGTAATTGCTGTTTTATCAGCAACTCACGGTTTTCAAGTTCTTCGGATAACTTATAATCAAACTGTCTTCTTAATTCCTGCTTACTTTTCTCTTGCTCAAGCAATGATTTTTCGTATTCTGCACGCTCATTAGCCATTGCTGCATTCTGTTTTTCAAGCTGGTTTCGTAGTTTCTGCTTTTCAACATCATGCTCCGCCTTGATTTTCTTAGAAATCGCATCGGTTATCTCAAACTCAAAAGAACAATTCGGACATTTTATCTTGTTTGCATCAGACACAGCATCACCTCATATATTAAGAAATATGCGAAAAATTTTGTTAATCCGACGGTGGTTTCAACCCATAAAAAACGATTTTCGAATCAAGCGTAGGGCGTGAAATACCAAGCTGCTCAGCGGCATCGGTTTTTTTCCATTTGCACTCACCAAGAACCGCTTCAATCATCTTTTTCTCGATTTGCTCGGAAACTTCTTTAACCGTGTCTTTCAGCGATTTTCTAGTATCGACCTTGTATGACTCCTTGGTTCCATGCCGGATTTCGTCGCTAAAATGCTCCGTTTCAAGCGTTGGTGCATTTCCAGCCATTGTCAATGCATGTTCAATTGCATTCTCAAGTTCACGGATATTTCCAGGGAAGTCATAATTTTGGAGCAGCTCAAGGGAATCGGGTGATAGTTTTTTTGGTGTAACGTTGTTTTTCTCTGCATATTTTTCGATGAAAAACTCTGTAAGTGCCGGAATATCAGTCTTTCGACTGCGTAATGACGGTAATGTCACCATTATTATGTTGATGCGGAAGAACAAATCCTCGCGAAATTGCTTCTGGTCAACGAGTTCCTTCAGGTTTTTGTTAGTTGCAGCAATAAGCCGGAAATTGATTTTCTTGACTTTGCTTGAACCAACGCGCCTAATCTCCTCCTCCTGAAGCACTCGCAGGAACTTTTTCTGCATATCATACGGCATGTCACCGATTTCGTCGAGAAACATCGAACCACCGTCCGCAAGCTCAAAAAGCCCTGGTTTATCGCGGTCTGCACCAGTAAATGAACCTTTCATGTGTCCGAAAAAGATTGATTCGAAGAGGTTTTCGGGGATAGCAGCACAATTTTCGGCAACGAATGGACCATTTCTACGTTTGCTGCTGAAATGCAACGCCCTCGCCACAAGTTCCTTACCCGTGCCTGATTCACCTTGAATAATTACAGATACATCGGAATCCTTGGCTTTGTCAATCAAGGTGAAAACTTTCTGCATCTCAGCCGATTTGCCGATGATATTTTCATATCGGGATTTTTCGGAAAGGTTATCCTGATGTTTGATGAGTTTTTCGCGTGCAACCTCAAGCTCTTCCGCCTGAATTTCAATCTTTTTCTTGAGCAATTCGTTGAGTTCACTGACTTTCAGATTGGATTCCTTGAGCTGACCCAATGCTTTTTCAAGTTCCTTAGCTTTTTTCGCATTCTCCTCATACAACCGGGCATTATTTATTGAAATTGATGCCTGATCCGCAATTGTCTCAAGCCAGAGTAAATCACGCTCAGAAAACACCGAAGTTTCAAATCGATTATCCACGTAAAGTACGCCGATGACTTCATCCTTGGTTTTCAAAGGTACGCAGAGCAGCGAGCGAATGCGCATCTCAGCGATTGATGCAGATTCCTCGAAACGTTCTTCGCCATGTGCATCCGTTGATAGAAGTGGCTTTCCTGTTTCCTTGACAGTTTTCACGACAAGCTGCGAAAATTTCTCGTTTGGGTTGGCAATCGGCTCTTTGTCAATGTTTCGAGCAAGTTCGACCTTGGGCTTACCTTTTTTGTCGAATAAAATGAGGAAACAGCGTTCAGCGTTGGTGAATTCTACGGTTTCGTTGAGAATTTTGTCCAAAAGTGAATCAAGATTAAGCTCGGAGTTTAACGCTTGTGAAACCTCAAACAGATGCTCCATGAGATTTCTGTCCTCGACCAATGGCTGCACGATTACGCCGACAACTGACGAATCCCAGTATTCTGTAAAAATGTTCTCAAGCTCAAGAGCACCTTCTTCCTTGAATTGCTCCAAAAGCTGATTAATCAAACGCCGTACGCTGATAATTATATCAGCTTTGGTTTCCGCGGACGACTTTGGTACTTGGGTCTCAGACGCAGATTTTTCAACATATTGCTCAAGCGTTTGTTTGTCAAATTGTGCCGTGTCCTCGTTCGATTTATAATTCTCTTTATTATTCACATTTGCTGAAAAATGCTGGTTTTTCCTTGTCTTCGAACTTGCACCTGTCAGTATGGTTCTGTTTGACCTTTTACGGGTTTCACGTCGAATTCGAAGTAAATCCTTGCGTTCAAGCTCAAAACTTATCACGGTTGAGCCAATTTCAATGGTATCACCAGCTTCAAGTATCTTAACCTTGATTTTCTCGCCGTTTATCGTGGTGCCATTCGCACTGTCCAAATCGACAAGCCGATATCCTTTTTCGCATTCCTCAATCTGACAATGTTTACGTGAAGCTTTTGTATTCAATACCTGCACTTCACATTCATCAGCACGCCCAAGAGTTGTTATGGTCTCCTTCAACTCGTAGTATTCAGTTTTGCCGTTCTGCTTGATAACTAAATGTGCCATATTGCGTCAGTATTTATTTATTGTTTTTATTATACAAACTTTTTTCATATAGTATTATTAAACTTCAGTTCGCTATCCTTAAAGCACGCTAAAGCTTTTCATTTTATATTTTTGTATTATAATTTATAAAACAAATGAAACATAATCATGCAGAATAACAAATTAAAAATCGGCGTTTATGCTGGTTCTTTTGATCCCCTGACCGAAGGACATCTTTGGTTGATAAGCGAATCATCAAAGCTTTTCGATAAGGTGATTGTGGCAATCGGCATAAATTCTGCTAAGCGAACGACTTTTTCGCTAAATGAGCGTAAAAATGTCATATGGCAGGCGGTTTGTCATCTTGAGAATGTCGAAATTGACAGTTTTCAAAGTATGATGCTGATAAATTATGCAAAAAGTGCTGGGGCAAATTACATAATCCGCGGAGTGCGTTCACAAAAAGATTTCGCATACGAAAAAGGTATGTTCCACATAAACAGAGACATTAATAATCAAATTAACACGATTTTCCTTATCCCACCAAGAGAACTGATTGAAATAAGCTCAAGCATGGTTAAAGGGCTTGTCGGCTTCGATAATTGGGAAACCATCGTCCAAAAATATGTACCACCCGGAGTTTTTACGCTGATTCAACAGAAACAAGAAGAAAAATTAATCATCAAGTCATTGAAAAAACGCTGGTTCAAAGTTTTCGGAAGTTTAGGCACATTCGATGCCGGCAGAGTCCGAATGTTCTTCGACGATGTGATTTTGCATTATACCAAGGAATGTCGGTCGTATCACAGCATCAGGCACTTGAAACGATGCTTTGAAGAATTCGATACTGTGCGAGAAATGGTTACAAACACTGATATAGTCGAGCTTTCGATATTTTTCCACGATGTGATTTACACTATAGAATCGCAGGAAAATGAGAACCAAAGCGCAGAATATCTGAAACATGTGCTGCGTGAATTGTATTTCAACGACGAGTTCATCGAGAAAGCGAAATCTTATATAATGTACACTAAGCATGACTGCATGCCTGAGGACGACGACGGGAAACTATTGGTTGATATTGATTTAAGCGTTTTTGGCAGCAGTGTTGAAGAATTTGCGGAATATGAGAAAAGCATTCGTGAAGAATATCAGGATTTTGATGACAAAAGATACAAAACAGGCAGGATTCGGGTTATCGAGAAATTCCTCAACCGGGAGAATATTTATCATACAAAGCATTTCAGGAATAAATACGAAAAGATAGCTCAGCACAATCTGACCCGACTTCTCGAACAACTGACATCTTAGAGCACATACATTGGAAATGACCAAAAGAGCTTAGATTTTTACCTCAGAGACCCAAAGAACGCAGAGAAAATGGTAGGTCAGGCATCTTGCCTGACATTTACAGAAATTATACAGATTTTTTGCCACTAAGAACACTAAGATTCACTAAGATTTAATAATTTTTACCACGAACTACACAAAAAAAATATTAATTCAAATTCAAGGTTCTGCGATTTGAGAACTTTGTTCTCTATGAGCGAAAAAAGAAGTATTTATATTCGATGATAAAGTTTTCTCCGATGTCTTTCTGAGTGAAGCGAAGAATCCATCTTTTTCTTTGTCATTCCTGCGAAAGCAGGAATCCAGACTGAAACAACATTTTATTCTGATTCCTACTGGATTCTTCACTCCACTTCGTTACATTCAGAATGACAATAAAGTGTTCAATCCTGTGTCATTCTGAGCGAAGCGAAGAATCCAGTGCATTTGATTTATGGATTCGATTTAATCCATAATTGTTAGCAATTTTCCGGCTTCTTCCAAAATTAATGGTATTTCTTCAACAGCTTTTTTAAGATTCCCAATTGCATCTAAAACCGCTGCTGCAGCTTTAGGTGCTTTTAAAACATCTTTACCTGTAAAGTCAGATTTAGGGTTAAAAGATGCGCCTGTTATTATCATAGACTTTGCTTTTTTCACGAATTTCGGTGCTTCTTCTCTTAAAAAATTTACAAGTTCTCGAACATCTTCTATTTTTAATAAACCTTCTCGAAGATTTTTCAAAATATACTTAAATTGTTGCATATAACCCAAAATAATTGCCGAATCTAGACAAAAGTTATCATATTTCGGTTTATTGAAAATTTTATATTCAATACGTTCCTTTTCAATCAAAAATACATCGTATAATGTTTTGCCTTGATAATTTGCAAGATTCGAATCAATTTTGTCAAGTGTAATGAAATACTCCTCACTGCTGCAACCGTTAACAAACAATAAACAAAGTGCAAAGATTGTAAATAATAACTTTTTCACAAAAACCTCCTTAATAATCAAAGTTAAGAACAATAAAGATATTAGAAAAAAAAAAACGGTTGCATAGAAAAAAATAATTTTTCTTATTTTCGTGTTTTTCGTGGTAATAAATTCTTAAAATGATGCTTTCATCAAATTCAAAGCTGGCTTTTTCGCTCGTTTCTCCGAAACATCGCGGCTTCTCAAAGATTATTTAATCTTCTCGATGTCGTGCCTTTCGTGGTAAAAAATCTTATCAGTATTTCAGTTAGTAAAGCTTTGCTTAGATTTACCGATGAATCAAAGGCGATTTCATGAGGGAAAAATGAGATTATCGCTTGAGATTTTCAGCAGAGCTTATCTTGTGGGCATCGGTGGTAGCGGTATGTCAAACCTTGCTGACCTATTGCACTCAATGGGTTGCAGAATCAAAGGCTCAGATATTATACGCACTTCTATTACCGGTAAGCTTGAAGCAAAAGGAATTCCGATTACATATATGCAAGATGGCGAATTCGTAGATTCAGATTCGAGTATTGTCATTGTAACAGCAGCGGTCGGTGCGGATCATCCTGAAGTTAATAAAGCTCGAATATTGAATATTCCTGTAATAAAATATTCACGTGCAATCGGTTTTTTAATGCGTTTTAAGCTTGGGATTGCGATTGCAGGTACACACGGTAAAACCTCGACAACAACGCTTCTAAGCGAGATTTTTCATAATGCGGATGATAAACCTTCATTTTTGATTGGTGGAACCTCAAAAAACCTTGGAGTAGGTGGAAGCTGGGGTTTTGGCAGGCATTTCATTGTTGAGGCATGTGAATATGACCGCTCATTTCTCGAATTCAACCCTCATATCATTGGCATCACGAATATTGAAGAAGATCATCTTGATTATTATCTCGATTTACATGAGATTGAGGATGCTTTTCATGAATTTAGCTTGAAAGCACCAGAATCAGGCACGATTTTCCTCAATGCTGACAATAAAAGCTGTTCCAACATAAGAAGATTTCAGAAAGCAAGAATATTTACGTTCAGCATTGAGAATGATGCAGATTTCAAAGCGATAATAACGCGCAAAATCAAGGGTTCATACGCTTTCCGGATAAAAACGGATGAATTTACGACAGATGAGATTATTCCTGCAATGCCGGGGCTGCATAATGTTTACAATTCGACTTTAGCAGCAGCAATCGCAATGGAAAGCAGCATAAATTTCGATGTCATAAAGATGACTATTGAGCAATTTCAGGGCAGTAAGCGTCGGTTTGACTTTCTCGGAACATATCAGAACGCTGAAATTTATGATGATTATGCGCATCACCCGACGGAATTAAGGGCTTTAATTGAGTCTGCAAAGGCACGATTCGAGGATAAAACTTTGAGTATTGTTTTCCAGCCGCATCAAGCGTTCAGAACAAAAACATTCTTAAACAAATTTGCTGAGGAACTTGCAAACGCTGACAAAATAATACTTACGTCGATATTTGCTGCACGCGAGGAAAAAGACTGTGAAAATTTATCTCTGATGCATCAGTTGCGAGACAAAATTCAAAGTCAAAACCCGAATGTTACTCTCATTGAAGATCCATCGGATGTATTGGATTATCTGAGAAAAAATCTGACGAAAGATGACGTACTCTTCACCGTTGGTGCGGGGAACGTGTATTTAATTGGTGAAAAGCTTGTTTTATTTGAAAATTCGCAAAATCAGGCAGCGTAGGGAGCAATGGATAAATTTATAAGAAAATTTCCGGAACTTCTCAGCAGCTTGATTAAATTCGATGTGCCACTGGCGAGTTTTACATCCTACAAAATCGGCGGAAACGCTGAGTTTTTCATCGAACCGACAGAAATTGTACAATTACATGAAATTGTAAAAATCCTTTGCGAAAACAGTATTGAGACAAAAATCCTTGCAGGTGGCACAAATATCCTGATTTCCGATGAAAATATCGCTGGTGCTGTCATCTCGCTTAGTAAATTGAAAGGATTTTCCATTCAAAACAAGACTATTTATGTAAATGCAGGTGAAAACCTGGCTTCAATTATCAATAAAACCGCGAACGCAGGACTTTCCGGTCTCGAAACACTTGCTGGCATACCCGGCACAGTTGGTGGAGCATTAATCATGAATGCAGGCGGAAAATACGGGAATATTTCCGATTTTGTGAAAAATGTGTCAGTTATCGACAATAACAATGAAATTCAAACGCTGAACAGTGATGAAATTGTATTCGGTAATCGACAAAGTTCATTACAAGATTTTATCGTGGTTTCAGCTGAATTCGCATTAAATTCTGGTAATGCAGGAGAAATTAATCAACGAAAAAAGGAAATTATGACGGAAAAAACCAATTCTCAACCCTATAACCTGCCAAGTGCTGGTTGCGTTTTCAAAAATCCGATAAATAAATCTGCTGGCATGCTCATCGATCAGGCAGGACTCAAAGGATTCCGTATCGGTGGAGCAATTGTCAGCATCAAACATGCAAATTTTATTTTGAATGAAGAAAATGCGAAAGCATCCGACATATTACAACTGATACGGCACATTCGCCGAAAAGTTCACGAGATGCATAAAATTAATCTCGACCTTGAAATAAAACTCTGGAATCTTTCAGTATAAAAGGACAGATTTTCTGCTTTATTTAGCAACACTGGCAGTAGGACTCAAGAATTACTTGACCTAATGTAGATGTTGTAAACTTAAACCAGCAAGGCTGGAAGGAGAAAAAAATGGAACAAAATCGCGCATTGACTTTCGAGGATTATGTCTCAAGAAGAATTCAACCTGTGAAAGTTCTGGTTTCGATGCTCAGTAAGGAACTCAAACTCGCAAAGGAAGATGAAATAAGCTTCACACGCGAAGAACTCGAAGATGTTATCTCGACCATTGATATTTTTATCGAAGAATTCGCTCTTGCTTCTAAGCAGAAAAAAGTAAGCAGAAGGTCGAAAGCTGCTGAAATGAATGCAGCATATCCCGCAGATAAACATCCTCTGAGTCAGGTTGCATAAACGCAATTGTGTCTTGTATTAATCAAAACTGGAGGAAAAGAATGAAATCAGCTGATGCTGTGTCAAAAAGGTTCAACAAACAGGAAATATCAAACTTCGTGAAGGAATATAACGACAAACGGTCTTCACCAAGGGATTCACATGAACAGCCGGTACGCGTTTATCTTTGCGATGAAAGCGAAAATGTGCTGGACTACGGATTTGCGAAAGTTCGGGATTTGTCTATTGGCGGATTATGCATTGAAGGTCTGAAACTCTCAAAAAAAACAGAAATCCGGTTGGATCACCGCTTCCTTCTCGAAATTATTCCCGGAGATTCAATTCTTCTGGAAGTCAGAACATGCGTTCGATGGAAGGACACGGAAAATGACCAGCTTGGTCTTGAATTTGAGGAAATTAGAAAGCAGATACTGTAACGAATATTGAAAAAAAATGATAACTGGAGGATGATATGAATGTCGCGTTGTTAACCGGTGGTTTTTCATCAGAACGTGAGATTTCGATTATAACCGGTAACGCAATTGCTGAAGGGTTGCGTGAAGATAATAATAATGTTCGTGTTTTTGACATTAAAACTCCAGACATTATTTTTCTCAAGAAACTCTGGGAAAATAATATATTCGATATCGTATTCATCGCAATTCACGGTAAATTCGGTGAAGATGGTCAGCTTCAACGCAAACTCGAACAATATGGCATCCCTTACACTGGCTCGGGCTCGAACAGCTCGATGCATGCGATGAATAAATTCCTCAGCAAACTCGATTTCCAGATAAATAATGTGAAAACAGCAGAATACATTATCTACAACAACGAATCCCCCGAAAAAATTATTAGAAAACTTGGTCTGCCGGTTGTTATCAAACCGATTTCAGAAGGTTCTTCAATTGGTGTCCGCATAGCGAAAAACATGGACGAAATCGAAGAAGGACTGATAAAATCACAAGAATTCGGCAGATTAATGCTTGAAAAATATATCGAAGGCAGAGAAATGAACGTGGCTGTTCTTGACGGCAAGACTCTGCCTATTGTTGAAGTTGTTCCCTCGGAAGAATTCTACAACTATGAAGCAAAGTATAATTCAAGCAGCACTGAATACAGAATTAATCCTGAATTACATGATGCTGTCAAGCAGCGTATAAATATTGCTGCAATGCAGGCATGCCGGGCTCTCGGATGCACAGGATTCGCCCGAGTTGATATTATTCTCGATAAGTCGAATGAGCCTTATGTTCTCGAAATCAATACAGTGCCGGGAATGACGCCAACTTCATTATTCCCTAAAGCTGCCAATGCGGCAGGTATGAGCTTCAGCGAATTGTGTGTAAAAATTACCCAAATGGGTCTGCGGAAAGCTGAACAACTGAGGAAAGTTGCCTAACATTTGGAGTAATCATGAAAAAAAGAAGAAATTTACCAAGCATGTATTTAGGAAGAAGGCGGAAGAAAAAAAGTCGCGTCAAACCGATAGTTGAATCTGCTTTTTTTCATAAAACATGTCTTCTCATGATTATTTTGAGTGTGATGTTTGTATTTCTTTTCGGTGCAAAAAGATATGTATCAGCCCAACCAAAATTCAAGACAAATCTGCAAAAGCTTGATTTTTCGGGTGGAGAACTGTACTGGGCTAAAGGAAAATCAAGGAATCTAGTGCTAGACTCTCTTGAGAACTCAATAAAATGCAATCTACCGAATAATTCCGACATGAGTATTGTCGATTCCGATATTGTAAAGCAAGTTTATGAAGCAATAATGTGCTCACCATGGGTTAATGAAATTTGGGAAGTGAAGAAGGAATATCCAGACAGAATTTCAGCGAGATTCGAAGTAAGAAAGCCGGAAATTGCAATAATGACTGGCGATTTCATTGTAACACTTGACAGCAACGGAATAATTCTACCGCTTATTTTCTCTGATAAAGTTTTTCGCGAATTCAATGAATCTTTGACCGAAAAACTTATTATCGTTGTAGGTCTTAAAGCAGTGATCGTTGACACGCAGGATGTTGGAATAACAGTACGTACAGGAGAAAATGAATATCTGAGCTGTGGTGAAATCTGGTCTGATGCGCGAGTCTTTGCTGCTTTGACAGTTAGTAATTCACTGAAAAAAGTTAGTAAATATCCTGAGTTTAAAAATCTGAAATTTAATGCGATAAATGTCGAAAATGTTGGTGGAAAAGAGAGTCTAAAATCTTCAGATATAATTATTGATGCTGAGATTGTAAGCAATAATCGCAAGGGAAGACGCAAAATTTTCTCCATCTGGTGGGGGAGAGATAAAGAACATGCTGGTTTCGGCGAAAATTCAGTCGACGAAAAATTCGAGATGCTAAGAAAGATAATCAGTTCGAAGCCAACTCTCATCGATGTAAGCAAAATTGACCTTAGATTTCCGAATATTGAACTTGCGCCAGTATATAAACAAGATTGGTGATTTTTTTCAGAATTTTATGCATAATGGAAGACAACAATATGAATTGGCTTCCTTTTTTTTATGGTCAGAATGGAAACACTCAAAATTCTGTCACCCGCGAAAATCAATGTATTTCTTGAGGTTTTACGTAAGCGGGATGACGGATTTCACGACATAGACACAGTTATGCTCGCTATTGATCTGTATGACGAGATACAGGTATGCTTTCAGCGAAAGAAGTCTGGTGAAAGCACGATAACACTTGATTGTTCGTTTGAAAATCTCGATTCAACTGGTTTCCCTTGTAATAAACATAATTTGGTTGTAAAAGCGTCGGATTATTTTCTTCACACCCAAAATATTAACGCTGATGTTAAAATTTCTCTCTACAAAAGAATACCGTGGGGAGCAGGTCTTGGTGGTGGCAGCAGTAATGCTGCAACAGTTATCAAAGCACTTGCAACGCTTGCATCATCAGAATTAAACGACTCTGACCTCGCTCAAATCGGCGCGGAAATCGGCTCAGATGTACCATTTTTCATGTATTTACCTTCAGCAAGATGCGAGGGTCGTGGTGAAATCGTGAAACCATTCTCTATAAAACAAGTGTTTTACTTGGTCGTAGTATTTCCAAATATTAATTGCTCAACAGCAGAAATTTATAAACAAACTGATTTACGCTTGAAAAGATTTAATTTTTCCGATATAATAGTAGAAAATCTGCAGGCAGATGAGATCGATAATTGTGAAGTTTTCTCAAAACACTTTTTTAACCGACTTGAAGAACCTGCAATATTACAGGAAAGGAAGTTACAAGAAATTTTCGACAAAACTGATATTGTTTTGCCATATTTCTGGAAACGACAACTAAGTGGAAGCGGTAGCGCAGTTATTTTCTTTACAAATGAGCAGCATCAGTCGCAATTAGCAAAAATGCTTCAAAAATTGAACATTGGACAGATATTTGAAGCTAAAACTATGCAATGAAATCCATATTTAGGCAATCATAGCAGCTTATCATGCATTTCTAATGGTATTGTCAATTGGATTCATGAGATATTCGTACTATCGACAGTGATGTAAACATAAACCAGCATGACTGGCAGATAATCCTGCTTTTCTTTGACAACGCTGACTTTAGGACTCAAAAATTGATTGAACTACTGGCTGTGCTGTATAAAAAGCAGAAAGTCTGCGGTAAAGGGGGTGTCTGTGATTACTGAAGTTAGAATTAAACTGATTGATCCCAACATGAAACGTTCTACACCTTCTGATGAGAAGCTTCTGGCATTCTGCAGTATTACCATCAATAATGCTTTTGTTATCCGAGACTTAAAAATCATTAATTCTCACAAAGGTCCTTTTGTTGCGATGCCTTCGCGAAAGTTGGCGGACAGATGTCCCAGATGCCACACTAAAAATCATCTAAGGTCGAAGTATTGCAATGAATGCGGGTTACGGCTTAATCCTGATAGGTCAGCGAAGGATTCAAGGGGAAGAGCAAGATTACATGCGGATATCGCACATCCAATAAACACCGAAACTCGAAATGTTTTACAGAAAACTGTGCTTGATTCTTTCGAGCGTGAAATCGAGCTTTCAAAAGAATCCGGATATATTCCTGTTAATTATGATGATGATTTAATAGAGTAAGCGGAAAAGTAGTAGTAGTACATTTCGAATTGCATAAAAACTTGAGTAAATCAAAATCAGAATTTTTTTTGAGCGTTAAATAGTAATTTTGGTTATATCTATATATTATAATTGAATAACATATTTTATGTATTTCAACATATAGTATATTTATTTATTTAGGTTGCATAGATATTGATTTCAATTGTATAATTTTCACTTGAAATAAATTATTTTGCACTTTTCGAGAATAAAATCCCTTTATTTTCTGATTGGAAAATCAATGTTCTGTTAAAATAATTATGATATGAAAGGAATCGGAAAGCAGTATCATGAATCTCCTTACCCAACCTGCACTCGTACTAAATAAATCGTGGATTGCCATTACAACTACGACTGTCAGGCGTGCTATGTCACTTGTTTACGGTGGTGAAGCTAAGGTTGTTGAGCCGGATACTTATGCTACCTTCGATTTCAGCATGTGGAGTGAACTAAGTATTGCTCAAGATCAGGAATTTATCCAAACAGTTTCACTGAGAATTCGCGTCCCGGAAGTAATATTGCTCACATTTTACAATGGCTTACCGCAAATGGACGTTGTGTTCTCCCGCAGAAACCTTTATCGAAGAGACAGTTATACCTGTCAGTACTGCGGTATAAAGCCCGGTTCTGAGGAATTGACCATTGATCATATTGTTCCGAGATCACAAGGTGGCATATCAAACTGGGATAATTGTGTCCTTGCTTGTATTAAATGCAATCATCGAAAAAGCAATAAATCTCCTGAATCAATGGGAATGCATCTAAAGAAGTTGCCTACAAAGCCTAGTTGGACACCGACAATGAAAATCACATACAGCAGACGCAGAGTTGCATGGGAAAAATTCCTTTCCGACAAATACTGGAATATTGCCCTTGAAGAATAAATTTTACGAATATTGAGTGAATATTTCTAAATTAATCAAAACCAGCAAAACATCTCTCGAATTTACATAGAATACGAGTGCACACAATAAAAGGATTTCCATTGCACTGGAATTTCCTTGTAAATGCATCATGTTATTCTAAAATTTTCACAAATGAAAATGCTCGAAAGGAATATGATGGAAGCAACAGAAGTTAAAAACAAAGTCCTTTTATCAGGCAATGAAGCAATTGCTCGTGGTGCTTGGGAAGCAGGAATAAAATTTGCTGCTGCCTATCCAGGCACTCCCTCAACCGAAATCGTTGAGAACATCAAATTATATAAAGAAATATATTCGCAGTGGTCACCTAATGAGAAAACAGCATTTGAAGCGGCATTTGGAGCGGCAATCGGAGGACTAAGGTCTCTCGCTGCGATGAAGCACGTCGGTCTTAACGTCGCGATGGATCCGTTCATGACAAGCGCACAGGCAGGTGTCAATGCAGGTTTTGTCATTGTAGTTGCGGACGATCCGGCAATGCATTCGTCTCAAAACGAGCAGGATTCACGGATTCTGGCGAAATTCGGACGCGTCGGCATGCTTGAACCCGAAGACTCGCAAGATTCATTGGAATTTGTCAAGCTTGCATTTGAGCTATCGGAAAGATTTAATCTGCCGTTCATAATCCGCATGACAACCCGTGTATCACATTCAAAATCGCTGGTGAAAATCTCTGAGCGAGTCGAGGTTGAGGATAAAGAATTTAATATGCCGTTCCAGCGTTTCGTTATGCTGCCCGGCAATGCACGCGTTTTAAACGTCAAAGCGGAAGAAAAAATTGCAGAACTGCGCGAATTTTCTGAAGAATTCAACCGCAAGGGTCTTGAAATTAAGGATAAGAAGATTGGGATTGTAACTTCAAGCGTCGCAGCACTATACGCCAAGGAAGCATATCCCGATGCATCGATGCTCAAACTTTCGCTGACAAACCCGATGCCAGAAAAACTACTCAAAGAATTCTCGGAAACTGTTGATGAAGTTCTGGTCATCGAAGAGCTTTTGCCGTTTATTGAGGATGAAATGCTGCAGCTTGGTTGCACCAACATCAAAGGTAAAGAGTTTTTCCCGAAACTTGGTGAGCTCGATATTGACAAGGTTCGTCCGAAACAAAAAGTCGATGTTGTCGAGGTTAAACCGATTGAAATGCCGTCACGTCCGCCTGTTCTTTGTGCAGGCTGTTCGCATCGCGGCGCGTTCACAATTCTGAAGCAATTGAGGGCGATAGTTTCAGGGGACATCGGCTGTTATACTCTGGGTGCGCTACCACCGATTCAACGCATGGATTCGTGCCTGTGCATGGGAGCAAGTCTCGGTATTGCCAACGGTTTGTATCGGTCGCTGCCTGATGACAAAAGGAAAAAACTTGTCGCTTTGATTGGTGATTCAACGTTCTGGCACTCAGGCATGGCAGGATTGCTTGATGCAGTCTATAACGGCATGAAATATACGCTGGTTATTCTCGATAATTCCACTACTGCAATGACAGGGCATCAGGATAATCCGAGTACCGGCAAGCATGCGGACGGTTCACCTGCGCCAAAGACCAGTTTCATTGAATTAGCGAAGTCAATCGGCGTGCAGTATGCGAAAAAGTGCAATCCGCTTGATTTGGCACAGACCAAGGAAGTTATCAAGGGTGCGATGGAGTTTGACGGGATTGCGGTGGTTGTTGCTGAGGCACCTTGTGTTACGGGCGACCGCAGTGCTGTTAAGAAGCCGTATGTTGTCGATGCGGAAAAATGCACAGCATGTGGTGTCTGCCTCAAAATCGGGTGTCCCGCGCTGAATAAGGTCATCGATTCCGGCAAAGCGATAATTGACCCGATTTTGTGTACCGGCTGTTCCGTTTGTGCTCAGCTCTGCAAATTCGACGCAATCTCCCAAACAACATAATTCTTGATTCGAACTCAAACATAGTTTTTATTTTCATAATTGAAATTTTTATATCTTATGATATAATATTGATATATTGGAATCTCTTGGTTAAATGGAAAAAAAATCTGTTATTATTGGTGAAATCGTTGATATTAAGACTTCAGGAATTCGTCATCATTTTGGAGTCAATTCGACTATAGGATATCTTAGATTACCATTAGATAAAGATTTAAAAAATATTGTAATCGAAAATCTTGAAATCATCGTTCGTATATGTGTTTCTTATACATATGAACCTGAAACCAATAACGAAGAAGTTGAAAAAGTACTTTCAATTGTACCTGTGAATCCAGAGTTTATTGAACTTGATACAATTGAATTTTCCGATACACGATTGTTACTTAATGAAGAAATAAAGTTAAACACTAGTTATAAAGACACTTACTATGTATTTGAAAATAAAGACTTTGATGTGCTAAGTTTTGCAGAATCATACATTGAAGCACTTAATAGTTTTCAGGAAGATTTTATTTTCAGTTATAATCGATTGACTAGTATTAATAACGACCAACTAACAGAACATGCACGTAAGATAAAGAAATTATATTTGAATATTGTTTCTCAAAAGGAAATAATTCATGCCGTTAAAAACAAGACTGCTTAAATCAAGTTTACAAAACAAAGGATTCAAAGCAGAATTGGGTAATCATATTTTCTTGTGTTTTGAGACCACCAACGGCAATGAAACCAATATTTGGACTAAAATCAGTCATGGGAAAAGTGAGTATGATGACAATCTGTTAGCATTGGTTGCCAAACAATTAAAATTGAGTAAGAAACAATTATTGGATCTAGTAAATTGTCCGTTATCTCGTGAAGATTACGAAGATATTCTCAAGCAAAAAGGTTATGTTTAATAATTAGTATAAGGTGCAAAGTATTATTTTTTGTCGTCGGCGTCGAGCTTCTCTTTCTCGGTGAGAACTTCCGGCTCTTTCTGCATACCCTCCTGGAGCTGACCATCCGCTTCAATCTCATCCTCACCCTTGGGTTGATGACAAATCAGCACCAGCTCATCAGGATTATCAATGAGTTTATACTTCTTGTCAATCGGCAGATCCTTGAAAAGCTTGCGATCGCCAATCACCAGATTAACAACATCAATCACAATCGTCACAGGTATATCATTAGCTGGGCACTCAAGCGTTACACGGTTCTTAAGCTGCTCGATAGTACCACCAGCCTTTACGACAAGTGAGGTATCCGAATTCTTCAGCACAATGTTAACGTTTGCTTCAACCATATCCCCAAGTGAAATACGCATCAAATCAAAATGCATCAAATACTCACCCCAGGTATCCCACTGAATATCCTTAAACATTGCATAATCTTTGTCCATGCCCTTTTTACCGTCTATTATCAATTCAACAACGGTCTGTTTATTCGATATCAGCTTGAAAACGTCAACTTCTTGAACAGTAATATATTCGTTGTCTTTTCCCTTGCCGTATAAAACGCCCGGAATATTTTCCTTGCCTTCTCGCAATTTTCTCACAGCTTTGCTGCCTTTTTCTTGTCTTAATGATGCTTTTAAGATAGGTACATCCATTTCTATGCCTTCCAATTATTGTAATTGAGATTTATTATTAGTTAAATTTAAACAAGCTTGATACCGATTCACCAAAATGAATACGTTTTATCGCTTTACCGAAAAACTCCGCTGTTGACAAAATTGCAAGCGTATCAAAACGTTTGGATTTTGGAATTGGGACTGTGTCAGAAACAACAACCTCTTTAACATCTGATGCTGCGAGCTTTTCAACGGCATTACCTGCGAAAACCGGATGCGTTGCCGAAAGGTAAACATCTTTTGCACCCTGAATTTTTGCTGTTTCAATTGCTTGCACAATCGTTCCAGCAGTAGCAATCATATCATCAGGAATCAGCACATCTTTGTCTTTGACTGAGCCAATAATTGCCATAACATTGGTCTCGGTATCGGAAATTCGGCGTTTGTCGATGATTGCAAGAGGAATGTCAAGATGCTTGGCAAAAAATCCTGCACGCTTGCTTGAGCCAACATCAGGCGCAAGAATCGCAAGATTGCCGGTAATTTTTTTCAAATCACGGAAAAAATCAAGGAAAAGCGTATTAGCATACAGATTATCAACCGGAATATCGAAAAATCCTTGAATCTGCTCTGCATGCAGGTCCATTGTCAATATTCTGTCAGCACCGGCATGGGTTATCAGATTCGCTACAAGCTTCGCACTGATAGGAACTCGCCCTTCATCCTTCCTGTCCTGCCTGGCATAACCGTAATACGGAATCACCGCTGTAATCCTCCCAACAGAAGCCCGACGCAAACAGTCAATCATTATTAGCATTTCCATCAGGTTTTCATTAACGGGTGGACATGTCGATTGAATCACGAAAACATCGGATCCACGAACATCGTCAAGAATTTTGACATGCGTTTCGCCGTCAGTAAATTGATTTACCTCTGCTTTGACAAGTTCGACGTCGATATAATCCGCGATTTTTCTCGCGAGTTCGGGATTCGAATTGCCGGACAATAAACGAATTTTACCAATTGAGCCAGTAGGCATTGTACTTTCCCGTGTATTTGTTGTATTGAAATTTGAACACATGATTATCCGAAGATTTTTTTTAATATCAAGTTATATCACGTTAAAAAGCATGATTTATGAGCAAATTTTAATTATAGTCGCGAAAATTATCGATTTATGCAGCAATGTGCGAACAACAAAATTTTGTGTCATTATAAATAGAAAAATTAGACGAAGATTATGTCATATCCGATTATCATCACTGCTGCATCAATCATTAAATGACTGATAATACAAGGCATAATTGAATCATATTTATCGTAAAAATATACCCAGATTACTCCACCCAGGAAAACACCGAAGCTAAATAAAATGCCGAATACAAGACCAAAATAAGTTATCAGAACTATCAGATGATGAAATGAAAAACCAATAGATGATATTAATATCGCTTTCCGTCTTGAAACAACATTTCTCATTTTTGTAAACGCAAACCAACGCCAGTAATATTCTTCGATTGATGAATTGATAATCGTGATAAAAATTGCTATGAAGATAAAATTTGTTCCGGAAAATCCAAGCTGAGTCGCTTTGTACTTGAGCATTGTAAAGTCGAGAATATTTTTGAAAAAAAGGAAATACAGTGCAATTAGCGATGCGCCAATTATCAAGCCAGACAAAACACCTGCGAAAAGCCCATCTTTCTTAAATCGTACAAACGGAAATTTGTCTTTATCAACGAGTAAAATCCAGATTATCGGCAGCAAAACCAGAAGCACTCTTGATACGCTGTACAAAATCTGAGCACTCGACTGCCCCACAAAGAAACCAAAATAACAAAATGAAAAGAATGACGGTAAAATCATAGTTAGCCAGACGACCGTAATATTTTTCTTTCTAGACATTCTTATTCACTTTCTGTTGGATTTTTTTACTTAGTTGCTTTGTCTATGATACTCGTAAAATCCTCACGATACAGAATCGATTTTTCCAGAAGCATTGCCTGCATATCACCGATTATATCCAGATTTTTGGCGATTAATGTCTTTGCACGAGAATATTCTTCCTTGAGGATTTTCTCGATAGATTCATCGATTTGATTCAATTTTTCTGCTGAAATCGGTATTTGCTGGGAATTTGTCTGATCTGAATGAAACGATCGTAAATTATTATCACCTTCAATTAAACCGCTGACCGTTGTCATATAACGCGCGATTTCCGTTGCTGTGTACAAGTCATGCTCACATCCGATGCTGACAGTCTTGAAAATCAGCTCTTCCGCAACTCTTCCACCAAGTGCGACGGTTATCATCGCACGAACTTCATTTGCGTTGAGAAGCCGTTTTTGTCGAAGCTGTGGGATTGTATAACCGGCAGCATATTCATCGTCAGCTTGTATAGAGATTTTATCGCAGTCGGGTGCTTCTGCGATAAGTTCCATCAAAAGTGCATGCCCCGCTTCATGGACTGCAGAAACCGACATTTCTTCAGGTGTAAGTTTTTGTGAAATTCCTCGGATTTCTGCGAATACAGCATCAATCAGCTTGCAATCGATGTAATCCTTAAGTTTTCGGCGTATTGTCTCACGTTTTATTGCCTTCATAAGCGAATGCAGATGGTCTCCGCTGAAATGCACCTGAGTCCGTGCATCATAAAATCCATCCGTTCGCGAAACCAGATAATCCAAGCTTTCGTCAGAAATTAGCAGCTTGAGTTTTTCTCGATATAGATTTAATATGCTTTTGCGTTCAGCTTCGTTCGGCGGTGGAATTTCAATACGTAGTTCGAATCTGCCCGGACGTAAAAGTGCCTGGTCAAGCGATTCGCTGAAATTCGTCGTGCCGACCACAAAAACGAGTTCATCCGAACGGAACCCGTCGATTTCGGTTAAAAGCTGATTCACAGTC
>CAYZQB010000043.1:17836-20521 GCA_964480395.1 uncultured Planctomycetia bacterium | reverse complement strand
GAGAATGCTGTCCGAGTTGCACCTGGAAAATACAAGGTTTTCGAGCATCCAGCAACGACTTTTCTTTTCCTAACCAGAGTCAGCGAGAAGATTAAAATTTATCTCAATCTCGATAAATATGCATTGGATTACGTCAAAATTCCCGGTGTAAGCTTTTCTATAATAAGCGATTATCGCTCGGTTACAATCGCGGATCAGAATCTGAGCATTTATTATTCACTTTATGAAGATGTTTTGGCGGTTTCAACTGAGGAACGACTCATCAGACAATATGTTTCATTATGTGAGAAAGAAGGCAGGGACAGCACATCGTTTTTACGCTCTGACCTCTATAAGAAAACAAAATCACTCTACGACAAAGATTCAAGCACAAATAACACTAAACTTTGGAAAAAATCACATCTGAGAATGTCTGTTAACATGGACGAGATGAAGAAACTATCAAACATTGC
The DNA here is from genome assembly GCA_964480395.1 of uncultured Planctomycetia bacterium. GTDB lineage: Bacteria > Planctomycetota > UBA8742 > SKZP01 > CAYZQB01 > CAYZQB01. The sequence continues at coordinate 20,069 of CAYZQB010000043.1, read as the reverse complement.
ATATCTTCTGAATGTGCCAGATGAAATATTAATGACCGAAGCAGGTGAATTTATCTTTCGACTCGTTGATGAACTTATGAAAAGTTTGTTTGATATGAAAGCACTTGTGGGTGCAACAGCATTGATAAATTTTGATGATTCATCTGACAGCGGCTTGATTTTGAGTGTCAATAGTTATGGATATTTCATAGAAAATATGCCTGGGGTTTTACAAGCAACATACAAGCTTGCTCCGAGAAAACCGGCACTGAAGAAACTTGTGAGCGACAAGGTTTTCGGGTACTTCGAAATTGATAAAAATCTCCAGGAATTCAACGATTATCTGACTTCGCAAACATCACTATATATTCTTACACCAACACTTGGTGAAGTTCTGCTTGATGCTGTCGGTGAATTTGTCAGCAACAAACTCTGCCTGTTTTTCAGACCACAAGAATTATTCGAGGAACTCCCGAAAAAAGAAGACGGCTCGGTTGAAAAGACCGATGAAGACTACGTTGCACCTCCATTCACGCCGCTATGGGCAATTGGTGCAGAACTTTCAGACCTTGGACAGGAACAGAATTCATACACACTCGCATCCAAAATCTTATCTAATTTAATTCCCGAACATAAACGAATTGACCCTTCAAAGATAGAATCAACGTTCCGATTCCCCATCGAACGCATTGGTGAGTACGAAATCAGAACAATCGTCTGGAGTGATTCTGAAACTGGCGAGAATAAAATTCCCATGCTATTGTCACCTTATTTCGGTCCGCAGGTTAATCCCGCAATAACAATTGTTGACGGTGATTATCTGCTGGTTTCAACATCGAAGGAAATGCTTGAAGAGATGCTTCAGGCAAAAATAAAAAACACGTATAGATTAAATACAGATGAAGCGAATTTCGGTGATTTGGGTGCTTTGGAGAAGCTTTTCGGTGACGATACATCGAATATTACAGGTCGGCTCGATGTTCGTGACCTTCTCGATAATTTTTTCACCGAAATGAATATCAAAAATCTTGCAAAAGCATACAGCCCTGAAGAACCGTTGCCAAGCTTGCAGGAAAGCTTCAGAAAAACTGCTATTACCCGTGCGGAACTCAATGGCAGAAAAGATGACCAGAAATATATCGACCAGCTTTATAACGATCGGGTTAATCGATATATGGCTGAGATGTCGGAGAGCAGAGACCGATTCGTGTATGACAAGCTTGATGCTCGTGAATTTTTCAAGCTTTTCAACCAATTCGGCATTGCTGTTAAAAGCTTGAACCAGAAAGATGGATTCAAAGCTACTGTGATTTTAACCCTCGGTACACAAACCGAACACTAAACGACTGAAGAAACAGATATTAAAGTATATTGTAAATCAGTGAGAACATGCTGTCGCTGAATATTATCGCAACCAGACAAAGCACAACTGATTCCATCGTCGCTTTACCGACCTGCTCACCGCCGCCCTCAACAGTAAAACCCTTGTAACACGAAATTACGACGATAATTATTCCAAACGCAAGACTTTTCCATACTCCAAACCACAAATCTTTATCCCGCAAAAATGCTTTTATTACAAAATTAAATCCGATGTCTGAAATCCCGTAAAACACGGTGGCTATCAAGAAAGCAGCAAACATCCCGATAAAATTCGCGAAAATAGTTAATGCTGGCATCACAAAAACCACGGATACAAGTCTTGGTGCACCTAAATACGCCACTGGATTTATTGCCATTGTCTCAAGTGCAAGAATTTCTTCGGATATCTTCATTGTTCCGAGTTCAGCTGTGTAGGCAGCACCAACCCTGCCTGTAAAAATTATCGCAGTGATTAACGGACCAAGCTCTCTAGTCATCGAAATCGCAACGATTCCACCAACCAAATCTTCCTGACCGCTTCGAGCAAGTACAAAAATCGACTGTAAAACCAAGGTCAGACCAACGAGGAACGCTACCATTCCGATAATCGGCAGAGTATCAACTCCGGTATTGCTAATATGCTTGAATATCTCTTGTCTCGGAAAACTCTTGCGCCTGAACCAGCCGAATGTTGACCAATACAGCAAATCAAAGCCAAAATCAGTTACTGAGCTAAACTGCGAGAAAAACCGATTAGTCTTTCGGTCAATCCAGTGTAACATTCCGTCAATAGCATTGAAAAAATTCATGTGCGCCATATGTTATCGAAAAGACATATTCTAACAGCATCACCATACATGTAAAGCATACTTGATGCTTTTGTTTTCACCAA
>CAYZQB010000043.1:0-17736 GCA_964480395.1 uncultured Planctomycetia bacterium | reverse complement strand
AAAAAATCTTAACCATTGAACGATTAAACATTTTCTTCATTGTCTGATGATTCAGCTTCATCAGTTGGCATTGCTGACAACACACCCATTTCTTCAGCAACATAGGGTTTACCAGAGCGTTCAGATTTTATACTCAGATTTCTATCATTGATTGCTCTGCCGACAACAATAACAATCCAGCTTCCTAAAACAGCAATGGAGACCCAGACAGCGTACATTATGTCGCTTTTGTCCAATCCAACAAGCAACCAACTCGTAAAAAGTACAACAATAAGCACAATTACAAAAATACGTGATAATAATTTTCTGATTGACCGTTCAGATTTGGTCTCGATATCCATTTTTTCGTCTGGCATAATAAGCTCCAAAATATTTCACAAATTATATCATAACTTTGTTTGCATAGTGAATTTCAGAGAAGTTTTCAAAAATATTGCTAGACATATAATAAGTTTTTTGTATAACTGAAGAAATTTGAGAATGAATTCACTACTGCTTCATGAGGTACAATATGAGTAACAACCCATCAAACTTTCTTTTTGATGAACCATTACATAATTTCGACCGGGAAACTGATACATTTTTGAGACTTGAACGCAGACGTCAGCAGGATCATATAATTTTGATTGCTTCTGAGTCTATTGCACCTAAGCCCGTAAGAGAAGTTCTTTCGCATGTTTTCACCAATATTTATGCAGAAGGTTATCCCTCAACACGTATGAGCGTCTGGGAGCGTGATAATGTCTGCGATATAGACAGACATATTGCATTTTTCCGGCGTTATGCAGACCGCAGATACTACAAAGGTACAGAATTTGCAGATTTTGTAGAGACACTTGCGCAGAAACGAGCTGCTGAAATGTTTACCCAGCACAATGAAAATGGTGTTCGCGCAGACGATGTCTTTGTAAACGTTCAGCCGTTGTCAGGGGCAGCAGCAAACAATGCGGTGTACAATGCCTTCGTGAAACCAGGTGATTGCGTTATGGGCATTCAGCTTGAGCAAGGTGGACATCTTTCGCACGGCTCACCTGTCAACCGTTCAGGGATGAATCACAAAATTATTTCATACGGAATTGACCCGAAAACAGGCAAACTCGATTATGACCAGATGATTGACCTTGCTCGAAAATTCAAGCCGAAGATGATTATCGGCGGCGCCTCAGCATACCCATGGGCGATTGACTGGCATGCGATGCGTGAGGCAGCGGATGCAGCGGGGGCGATTTTGCTGGCAGATGTGGCGCACCCAGCAGGTTTAATCGTAGCGGGTTTCTATCCGAATCCTGTCGGAATTGCAGACGTTATCACGACTACGACGCATAAAACACTGTGCGGACCTCGCGGAGCAATAGCACTTACGACGAATCCGGAATACGCGAAGTTAATTGACCTTGGCGTTTTCCCGGGTGAACAGGGCGGACCACATATTAACACCATTGCTGCAAAAGCTGTCGCATTCGGAATTGCACAAACTCCTGAATTCCGTGAGCTTCAACGAAGAATCAAGGTATATGCTGAATTGATGTCAGAAAGATTTAAGGAACGCGGCTTCAAAATTGCATATGGCGGAACAGATTCACATCTGTTTTTACTCGACCTGAAGCATTTGCCAAAATCGAAGGATACTTTCAATGCTGACATCGCATCGCGCATGCTTGACCTTGTTAATATCACATCGAACAAAAATACAGTTGTCGGAGATGAATCAGCGGCAAATCCAACTGGTTTGCGCATCGGCACAACATGGCTTTCACAGCTTGGATTCACGAAGGATGATGCTCTTGAGCTTTCGGACATTATTGCGGACACTCTCGAAGCATGCAATCCATTCAATGTTCTTGGAGCCTTCGGCGACCTTGGTCGAGGAAAATTACCGCTTGAAACCCTTGTAAACGCTCGGGAACGCGTTGCCAACCTTCTCGCCAAGCATAAATGGGATGAAATTGCAAAATCGCAGGCGGAGGACGAATATTATATTTACGGCAACGAAATGCCTTTCCCGCTTGCAACACTCGCAGGTGCAAACAAATGGCAGGAAACTTTCATCGATGCTGAGACAGATGCAAAGCAGCTTGAAGACGTTGCAGTCGCAGTGCTTGAAGACGAAGGATTAATCGAGATTCAGGGTGAAAGAGCGTATGTAATGCTTGACCAGCTTTGTTCTGCGGACATCACAACACTTGGAGTTGGTGAACGAGTAGCAGCATTTTTCTTTGAAAACTCAGGAAAAATCATCGCAGATGCCTGGATTTTCAGGTTGCCTGATACTTCAGAAGGTTTCGGCAGATACTGGATTCGAGTTACAAAAGAACGTAAAGACCGCTTATTCACCTGGCTGCAAGCACACAACGACGGTTATGTCCTATTCGAAGAGTCAGATTTGTACACAAAGATTGATGGTCCAGTTAAAATCAAGGATTTGAGAGCTCGCAGCAAGGAACGCATGTTCTGTTTCGCACTTATGGGTAAAAACGCAATAACCGCAATGAGCAAATTGTGTCCCGGAGTTACAGAGCAAAATATTGTTGCAGAAACGGTTCACAACGAAAATAAACTCGCTGTCCTACAGTACAACCTTGGTAATCAGCCCGTTGTCGAAATTTATACAGATTTTGTTCATGCACCTCATACCGCTGCACGAATTAAGGAACTATTCACAGAGAAAGTCTTTGCTGGCTTCGGAATTTACGACGAATTACGAAAAATTGAAGGTTTGAGTTATGCAGAACTCGGTAAAACGTGCCAAGGAAAGTGCTATCAAGCTTTCTATCAAAAATTCCCGGAAAGATTCAACACTACAAAACCATATTTTATTGGGCAGAAAAAAGCCGTCGAAATCGTCGAGAAGCTTGAACCAGTGGGTAAAGAATTTGGCTGGTCGGAAGAAGAAGGTGAACCCAAGAAATCATGTTTATACGATGAACACTTGAAGCTCAAAGGTCGTATGGTACCGTTTGCCGGCTGGAAAATGCCTGTTATGTACACAAGTATCCTCGATGAACACAGAAAAGTGCGCGAAGGTGCAGGACTTTTCGACGTTTCGCACATGGGTGTTTTTGAGTTTGAGGGTGAGGATGCAGAACAATATCTCGATTTAGTAACAACCAACTTCGTGAAACGGCTGAGACCGGGAAATTCGCATTATAGCTATATTTTTGATGCAAATGCCGACTGTATCGATGACATCATGGTTTACCGTATGGGAGCAAAAAAATTCCAGATGGTGGTGAATGCTGCTAACGAGGATAAAGATTGGGACTGGTTTACAGGTGTTCGCGAGGGCAGATATTTTGTTGATAATGCGCGAAAATGGTTGAGAATCCCGAATCGACTTGCAATCCGCAACCTGAAAACCGACGAAAGCTTAGGTGATAAACGTAAAATCGACATCGCACTTCAGGGTCGGAATTCGCTGAAGATTTTGCAATCGATGATGGACAACTCAGAATTGAAGCAAATACTTAAATGGCTTCCAAAAACAGACTTTATTGATGTAGAACTTTCTGGGATTCCTGTAACCGTCGCTCGAACTGGTTACACCGGTGAACCCGTCGGTTTCGAATTATATTTTCATCCGGATGCAGCACCTGAAATCTGGAATACGATTCTGTCACGCACAGATACGTATCCTGTTTATCCTGTGGGACTTGGCGCAAGGGATTCAACACGCACCGAAGCTGGCTTCCCGCTTTACGGTCATGAACTTTCCGGCACTCATAATATTTTCCCGACTGAAGCTGGCTACGGCTCGTTCGTAAAACGTCATAAACCGTTTTTCATCGGTCGTGCACCATTTCTTGCAAAGGAAGACAAACGCGAGAACGAACTTATTCGATTTAAGGTCGATAAAAGCGGAATTTCGACGATTCACCCAGGAGCACCTGTTCTTAACAAGAAAGGGCAGTGCATAGGGTACGTAACATCTGCAGCATTGATTGGTACAAAGCAGATGGGGCTTGCATATGTTAAGAAACGCTATATAAAACCTGATACAACGATTTCAATTATCATTCCACCAAGAAAAGGTGCAAAACCTGTCAATCCTGTTGAACTTAAACCAGGTGAAAGCATGATTTTGCCTGAGTCAGCGAAAATCCTTGAAAGATTCCCGACTGATGAGGAATTGATTGAAAACCTGAATGATTAATGATTTTACATAATAAAAAACCCGTTTCAGCTCGAAGCGGGTTCTTTTTTAATTTAGGATATTGTTAATTATTCGAGATTGTCCTTAATTGTTGTTTTCCTTGATATATTTCTCTATGAGCTCGACTTCGGTCTTGTTTCCGATAAACAAAGGAGTTCGCTGATGCAAATCAGTTGGTTGAATATCCAGAATCGGCATTGTGCCATTAGATGCATATCCGCCTGCTTCCCTTGCAATCAATGCTAGCGGTGACGCTTCATAGAGCAGACGAAGTTTACCGGTTGGTTTTAACAGATCCTTTGTGTCTTTAGGATACAGAAAAATGCCACCCTTGAGCAAATTACGATGAAAATCCGCAACCAATGCCCCAACATATCGCGAAGAAAAATTGCGATTATTCGCTGGATTCTTTATATCATCAATATATTTTTTTATTGACGGTTCCCAATAATGATAGTTGGATTCATTCGTGCTGTAATATTTCATATTTTCCGGAATCTTAATGTCAGGATTAGAAAGCAGAAATTCACCAATATTGGTGTCAAGAGTAAATCCGTGAACTCCATTCCCTGCTGTATATACAAAAATTGTGGATGAGCCATATACGATATAACCTGCTGCTACCTGTTTATAGCCCGGCTGAAGTAAATCCTCAATTGTACCTCTATCACCCTTCGAAATTTTTCTGTGAATCGAGAAAATCGTTCCAACGCTGATATTTATATCGATATTGCCTGAACCATCAAGCGGATCGAACATCAGCACGTATTTACCTGCAGTATACTTGTCTGGTATGTACATTGGATCATCGGTTTCCTCAGAACCCATAATGCACACTCTTCCAGTATGAGCGTTAATGTCATACATCACACGATTCGCGAAAACATCTAGCTTTTGTACTTCTTCATCCTGAACATTAATTTCGCCGGTACTACCGATGATGTCACCCAATTCCGCTTGTCTTACTTCCTTACCGATAATCTTTGCACAAAGAGCAACATCGTAGAGCAACCTTGTAAAATCACCGCTTGCATCAGGAAAATTAGTTTGCTGCTCGATGAAATGCGCTTCAAGAGTAATTGGCAATGATGGCATTGAAACTTCTCCATATATCTGTTATTTTGGAGATAATATAACAAAATTTCGATAGTCTCAGTATATAAATACTGCAAAATTAAAGTATAAATAGAAGTTTTAACAATTATTAAAATCGTAAACTATGAAATAGGTTTCAGTTTAAAATGTTATATTGATGTTAAGCTGAAAGAAAAAAAGTTATTTGACTACTAAAGTGCTTTATACAAAATCTAATGATCAATAATCTTGAGGTTATATGTTTAGAATTGGGATTGATGTCGGTTCAACAACCGCCAAGACCGTTGTTATTGATGAAGATTCACAACTCATATATTCGAGTTATAGACGACATAATGCGAAAATTATTGAGACACTCACAACTTCACTGACAGAATTACTTGAACAAACAGGTGATGTTGAACTTGATTTTTGTGTTACAGGTTCTGCAGGAATGGGAATTGCTGAGATATATGATATTCCTTTTTTCCAGGAGCTTGTTTGCGCGACTGAATTCGTAAAAAAGTATTATCCTGACGTCCTTACATTGTTTGACGTAGGTGGCGAGGACACGAAAATTATTTTCCTGAATCCTAAGCGTTATCCTGATATCCGAATGAACGGCAATTGTGCTGGTGGTACTGGTGCTTTTATCGATCAGATGGCGATACTTCTGAATGTTTCACTAACCGAGCTTGATGAATTAGCATCACAGAGTAATCATACCTATACTATTGCATCACGATGCGGTGTTTTTGCAAAGACTGATGTTCAGAATCTGCTTTCGCGAGAAGTTAGCAAACCTGATATCGCAGCGGCAATTTTCCGTGCAGTTGCAGTTCAGACCGTTACATCACTTGCACGCGGTCTTGATATTCACCCAATAGTATTGTTCAGCGGAGGACCGTTGACATTTATGAAAAGCTTGAGAGTAGCGTTTCAGGAAGTATTGAACCTTGATTCAACTGACACTATATTACCCGACAATTCTGAACTTGTGCCAGCAATTGGTGCAGCGATAATTTCAGATGATAAATTGCATATCCAGCTTAAGGAATTAATTTCTCGACTGAATAAAGAAAACACACTTATTACAAACGGAAAAAATCGGCTTGATCCCCTTTTTACCGACAATTCTGAATATAATGCCTGGAATAAATCACGTTATTCAAGGAAAGTTAAGATTTCTGTGCCGCGAATACTTGATGGTGATTATTTCATCGGAATAGACTCAGGTTCGACAACAACGAAGATTGTGGTGATTGATTCTGATGAAGACGTTGTTTTCAGCTATTACGCCAGCAATCTCGGTAAACCCATTGATGCTGTTAAATTTGGCTTGGCAAAGTTCAGAGAGCAGATTAATTTTGATAAAAGCGATTTCGAAATTAAGCAAATTGCTGTAACTGGCTACGGTGAAGACCTGATAAAAGCTGCTTTTTCAGTCGAAATCAGTGTTGTTGAAACTATCGCTCATTTTCTTGCTGCCAAAAAATACAATCCGGAAGTCACGTTTATTCTGGACATCGGCGGACAGGACATGAAGGCGATATTCATCGAAAATGGAATAATCAACAATATCGATATAAATGAGGCATGTTCATCTGGCTGCGGTTCGTTTATACAAACTTTCGCGGATTCGCTAGGTTATAAGGTTGAGGATTTCGCTAATCTTGCTGTTGACTCAAAAGCCCCATTCGACCTTGGAACAAGATGTACTGTTTTCATGAATTCAAAGGTTAAACAAGCTTTGCGAGAGGGTGCTACCGTTGCCGACATCTCTGCAGGTCTCGCACATTCGGTGATTCGCAATCTGTTTTATAAGGTTTTGCATATCAACGATTTCAGCAAGCTTGGCAAACATGTGATTGTTCAAGGTGGAACTTTCAAGAATCCAGCAATTCATCGTGCATTTGAGAAAATTTCAGGTTTAAGGGCGTTATGCCCCGAAATATCGGAACTTATGGGAGCATACGGATCAGCACTTTATGCAAAATCGAGATTTCAGATAGATTTAGTAAACTCCAATGTTAGCATGAGAAATCTTGAGGATTTGAGCGATTATCAGAAATCCCTCATCAAGTGCAAAGGTTGCCTGAATAATTGTACAGTTACAAAACTTACTTTCACTAATGGCAACGTTTTCTTCACAGGTAACAGATGCGAACGTGTTTTTAGCAATGCGGGTGAATCAATCGAAAAAGGTGAAAATATTTTCGAATTTATTGAAAATGAGTTGTTTATACGCGATCCCATGCCGAATTCGTCACCTATTGAAACAATCGGTATACCGCGAGTGTTGAATTTTTATGAGAATTATCCATTTTGGCATGCACTTCTTACAACGCTAGGGTTCAACATCAAGCTTTCTTCGTTGATTTCAGAGAAACAAGCGGAATTTGGCGCAAAGACAATTATGTCTGAAAATATATGTTTCCCAGCAAAAATAGTAAATTCGCATATTTTCGAACTCGCAAAGCAAGGTGTTGATCGTATTTTCTACCCGATTATCGTTTTTGAGAATAAGGAATTTGAAGATTCAAACAACACTTACAATTGTCCTATCGTTTCAGGATATCCGGAAGTTATCAGGAGTTCAATCAATCCTTTAGACAAGCTGAATGTCCCTTATGATACGCCAGCAATAAACTTCGGTGACAAGGATTTACTGAAAAAAGCATGCTTGAAATATTTCGAACAATTCAAAATCAACAAGAGCAAGATTGAAAAAGCATTTGACCATGCTGTTACTGAACAAGATAACTATAAATCGCGTCTGATTGCGAAAATCAAAGAGATTGTGGATGTTTCTTCGTCTTCCGACAAACCCATGATTCTCCTTGCTGGCAGACCATATCATGCAGACCGGCTTATTAATCATGATATTCCATCGATAATCAGCGATTTCGGAGCGAATGTCATCAATGAAAACATCATATTTAACGATGATGATCGAGAACTTGGTGAACTTTTCATCCTTTCGCAATGGTCATATCCGAATCGACTGTACAAATCTGCAAAATGGGTGGGCAAACGGGAGAAAGCGGAATTTGTTCAGCTCAATTCCTTCGGCTGTGGTCCTGATGCCGTTACAATTGATGAATGCAAGGAAATACTCGCAAGTTACGGTAAAAATCACACACTTTTACGCATTGATGAAATGACATCGACAGGATCCGTGAAATTGCGCATTCGCTCACTTATCGAATCACTAAAACTTCGTAAAGACAAGCGCAACCACATTATTCCTCGAAAAACAGTAAGACCTTTTGCACCTGAGGATAAGGAGAAAATTTTTATTGCTCCTAATTTCTCACCATTTTACTCGTTTTTTGTTTCTTCCGTTCTAAACAGTATGGGATTTACCGTTCATGACCTTCCTGTGCCGAATGATGAATCACTTGAAATAGGCTTAAAATACACGAATAACGAGATTTGCTATCCAGCGATTGTTATCGTGGGTGATGTCATTAAAGCACTTCAGTCAGGTAAATATAAACCAGAAAACGTCTATGTCGGAATAACCGAGACAGGTGGTCAGTGCAGAGCCACAAGTTATTCAGCACTTCTGCGCAAAGGGCTTGTTAATGCAGGATTCGAGAACGTTCCTGTGATTACTCTTTCAACCGGACATCATGCGATATCAAATCTGACGGATTTTAAGGTTGACCAGAATAAACTCATGTCGAGAGGGATTTTAAGCATTCTATACGCGGATTCACTGGCGAAACTCTATTATTCAACCGCTTTTCGCGAGAAAGAAAAAGGAACATCAAGAGATTTGCTAGAAAAATATCTCCCTCTCGCAAGTGATTATGTCAATGATTTCAAGATTTCAGGTGTTCTTTCGATTCTTCGAAATGCAGTTGCCGACTTCAATAATATTGATGTAAAAGCAGGAAAATTCCCAAGAATCGGCATTGTCGGCGAGATTTTCGTGAAATATAATCCTTACGGTAACAGATACACCGTTGACTGGCTCATTAATCAGGAAATTGAGGTCGTGGTTCCGCCATTGATTGATTTTTTCACCCAAAAATTCGTGAATACAGAGATAAACATAAAAGAATTCCTGAAGCATAGGACAACATCACGAGTAAAAGATTATCTGGTGGAAAAAATTGCACAGTTAATTGTCGGGAAATTCAATAGAGTGCTGAAAAAATTCAGGTTTTTCGACCCGATTAAAGGAATTCGCAAAATCGCGGATGAAGGCAAGAAAATTCTGAGCTTGGTCCATCAGATTGGTGAAGGCTGGCTTATCCCAGCAGAGATTGTCGGGTTTGCAGAGGATGGCATTAACAATGTTATCAGTTTTCAGCCATTCGGATGCCTTGCAAACCATGTTGTTGCCAAGGGTATGGAACGCAGGATACGTGATCTGTATCCTGATATGAATCTTCTTTACGTCGATATTGATGCCGGTACGAGCGATGTAAATTTCATGAATCGACTGCATTTTATGATGAATGCCGCAAAAAACTCGCAATAATCATGTATATTTGACTGTCGGTTACCAAAATATTGCAGAATAGAAACCATCTCCAACGAATACAACTGTATTATGTATATTGGACAACTTGAAATTATCAATTGTACCAGCTGGCATACGAATAATCGGCACAGTGGGTAAAGTTGAATTTCGGGGTGATAATGGAACAGAAAGCTTGGTTTACCTCAAAGAGCATACCTGCTATTTCACAACAGAAAATTAAATGAATTGAATAAAAAAACAAAACACTAAAGTAAAAATCCTTTATATCGTATAGAAGGATGGCACTGGCTTGATGATTCAATTACAGGTAAGAAGCCGATTTTGTTAAAGATATTTTCATTGCTCTGATAGAGAGGTTCAATTGAAATTTGAAGAAATCATCGACATTTACAAGAATTACAAAGTAATCAAAGAGACCATCAAAGTTACAAGACGTTCGATTGATAAGGATATTGCGGATTTACACCAGCGTACGGAATTTGAAGGATGATTTTTGTCTTACTTATTTGAGAGTGAGTATTTCAAGTTTTGTTACAGTAAACACTTATAGTTTTACTTGATAATCCAGTATGTTTACATTTATCATAATTATCATTCAGGCTTATGAATTACGTACGTTACGACGCCCCAAACTCGAAAATCGCTGTCAGGGTCAATCTCAATAGGTTTGAATTCATCATTCTCAGCGAAAAGTAAATGTTTGTCCTTGATAATCCGGTATCTTTTTACTGTCAGTTCGCCATCAACAACTGCAATTACGATTTTATTGTTGCTGACTTCAATCGATTTATCAACAACGAGTATGTCACCTGAATGAATCCCTGCTTTTATCATCGAATCACCCTGTGCGCGAACAAAGAACGTTGCTGCGGGTCGTTTCACAATCAACTCGTTCAAATCTAGACGTTTTTCGATGTAATCACCAGCAGGAGATGGGAAACCTGCTTGGACAGCATCAGCAAAGCAAGGAATTCCCAATTTTTTGCATTTTTCAGTTGTTTCGTTGTCAGACTTAATAATATCGCATCCAGAAACGTCTTTGGATTTTCCTTTTTGAAAATTTTCGTAATTATTATTTACAATTTTCTTTTTTGACAAGAGAACCTCATTCAGTATTTGTCATAATCGTCGTCATCTTGATCGTCTTCATAATAGTATTCATAATCATCTCGTTGGAAAAATTCTTCTTCATCATCTATTTTGTCATACTTTTCCATGAAATCTTCGTCATCCTCTGGATATAAATCATCATCATCATCGTATGCATCATCGTTATAGATATATTCTTCGTCCTCAATATCATCCAGGGTTTCTTCAAGGTTTTCATCGTCAGTACTGCTGTCATCTGACGAAAAATCATCAGGTACTTCCTCATCATCTTCTTCATCTACTTCATCAGTATAATTATTACTGTTAAAATCCAGCATAGTCTCTACATCAAAATCAAATTGAGCTTCCAGATCCTGCATATTATCAACGAAATCTTCGTCGAAAGATCGATTTACGGATAATTTTCTTTCCGCAGTTTCGACAATTACTTGTTTTTTGAGTTCTTCAGCATCGAACTCCGAATCTTTTTCACTGATTTTATTCTTTTTTATATTTTTGGGATTTTTTTTGTTTTTTTTGTTTTTTTTCGATTCAGGCTGATCCTTTGACGTTTCGGAAATATTAGTTTTCCTTGCTTTAGTGTCGGTGGGGATCAAACCTATTTTATATAGTTGATTTTGGTTTAGAAGTTTATTCAGGATTAATATTTCGAACTGGTTTGTTGTCGAATTTGTTTTTTTTGACGATTCAGGTTTGTCAAATTGGCATTTCAACATGTATTGAATTTCAATGCCTTCCAAAGTTTTTTCATCAAACGTAACAAGAATCTTTCTACCAGATCGCAATGAAAGTTCATTCAATGGCTTGTTTAATCCGTCTAAAAAAAGTCTTGTATCCTTTTCCCATAATTGTCTTTTTTTCTTCGTATATACGTAAATGCAGTCTTTTTTATATTCTGCTTTTATTGATTTACATAAATTTTGGGCTAGAAAATTGAAATCTGATGTATCGGAAATCAAGAATTCGCATAAAAGTATATCGTCATAAACCGCATTAAAACGGTATGCTTTCATACATTTCCTCCTAATTGATGAAACCTGGATGTATTCGAAAAACCAAAAAATACATCATTGAGTGAAAAGCGAAATTAATATTTCTGATAAACGATAAATCGGCATTCTATCCTAAATACCGAAATAAACTCATGAAATAAAATATCGCTTTTTACATGAAAATTCACGTTATCTCAAAGATTAATTTCTTGGTTTTCGGATTTTCAAAAATTTCAAAGTAAATTCAAGTATTAATCCAATTATTTCAACACTTGCTTTCTTTTTTTCTAACACAAAAATATAAATGTTTTCCAGCAAAATTTTAAACTTTATAAATTTTTGCAAGTTTTTATTATCCTTAGTTATATGCAAATTTAAGCATAATAAAATTATATTTTTATTCGAATTTAACTCATAAGGTTTAAAATAATCGCATGAAATATAACTCGACTTTTTCCATTTCCTTGATTTTTATTATATTTTTGTGCAGATTCTCAATTGCACAAGATTCTATTACAAATAATCGAAGTGATTATTCCTCTGATATGATACCGGCAACTGCAGAAATCGACGTACTCAACCCGCTGAATTACCTTGATAAGGCAACTGAATGGCTTAGTTCCAGCATTAACAATTGGATAACCCAAACCGTTGAGGATTTGAAGTTTGCAGAGACTGGAACGAATATCTTCAGGATTTATGGGCGAATTCGTATACGATGGGAAGAGCAAAACAATTACGATTTTGACAAAAATAATTATGACTTACAGCATTTTCAGAATCACTTCATACTTTTTGGTATTTCCGCTCTAACAACGGAATTCCGAATCGATTTTGAGTTCTATAATGCTGTTGAAATGTTTTCAACTCGAATAAACGGTATGCCTGACGAAGATTCGTGGGACATTCATCGTTTGACCTTTATGTTAACAGGTTTTGACAACGAGCGTATCAGATTCCCTATTCCTTTAACTTCAACAAGAGAATGGGCGGATTTTCTGTTTTATTTTGGCAGAGGTCCGATAACTCTGGGACGAGGTAGAATAATCGGCTCGAATAACTGGATTAATAAAGGAGATGTGTTCGACGAAATCGTCATGTCCTTAATACTGGAAAATTCTGGTGCTTCATTGAGTTTTTTCGGTATTCGCAGCATTGTTTATAATGACAGCATAATCAATGATTCTGAATACGGGACCGAAATCTGGGGTGTTGCATTGATTGGTGCAGACCCATTTGACCAGCTTGACGACGTAACCGAGCTTGAACAGAGAGGGCTACTTCGTCCCGGACAGTACGATTTTGATTTCTTTCCTGCAAATAATTCGATGGAACATCGAAGCATAATCGGCATTGATATATATGCTCTATGGATTTATCGAGATAGAAACGATATTGAAAGTGAACTCGGAAGAGTCGGGAATTATAATTTTGCAAACCTCGGTATTCGGGTCGGTATCGAGCTGGTTTCCAATTGGATTTTCGAACTTGAAGGTAATTATCAGTTGGGGAAATACGGCAAATCTGATCTGCAAGCCTTCGCAATCCACAGCGAATTAAACGGTGGCTTTGAGTGGGCGATTCCGGTTTCGTTTACAGCATCAGTAGATTATGCCAGCGGTGATTCAAACCCAAAAGACGGAATTGTCGAAACGTTTTATGATGTTTATGGCAACATTCATTCAAAATTCGGGAAAATTGACTTATTTGGCTGGAGAAACCTGCTGCATCTTGGTTTTGATTTACGATTTCAGATTGCAAATGCTGTATTAATAAGTACTGGAGCACATTGGCTTGAAAATGCTCAAATGACAGACGCAATCTACGGACCTCGTGGTACTGTTTTCCTTGAAAAGGGAGTCGGTGAACCATTTAAAACAATCGGAAGTTCGTTTTATACAGAATTGCAATACCACTATTCAAAACGGATTCATCTATATTCTGGTGTATCGTATTTTCAGCCCGGCAGTAAATTAACATCAGTTCTTCTTGATGATCCTGTTCTGCAATATTATTTAATCGGTGAAATACGGTATTAAAATTTGATTCACTGCTATGATTTATGGTACATATATTTAATATTGAACGAAGAATATTAAGGAAATAATGTCGAAGATTTATCCATTTCGAGCAATGTATTTTAATCCCGATGTTACACCGGATTTCTCCGAAATTATTGCATCTCCTGAATTCAGAGCAGACTGCATTGATGAGATTAATGATGCCAAATCTTTCAGCGAATATAATATATGCAATCTGCTGGAGCCTTTATATTTCCCAAATTCTATCGCTGAGACTTTGAAAAATTCGAAAAAACGTAAACGTAAACAAAAAAGCACCCGATTTGTAAACGACATATTGAAAAATAAGCAATATGACGAACATTTCCGAAATATAGCAAAAAAATTCGCAGGTTGGCTTGAAACCGGCAAGATTCTGCGTGATGAAAAACCTGGAATTTACCTGTATGAACGTGATTTATGGGATGAGCGTTCAAAAACAATGCGGATTAAACGAAGCATTCTATCGCTGCTCTCAATTGAGGATCCTGAGCAAGGTGATGTCAAACTCCTATACACACCTGACAAAGAAGCTGTTGAACAAGCATACAGACTTATAAAAATCACGTTTTCACAGTTTTCACCTGTTATCATCGGTTATTCCGACCCAAAAAACTCGGTGCAAACTCTTCTAAAGCAAGTTATTGACGAGCAACCGAATATTTTCGCATATGACAGAGAAGGATTCTTTCACTCGATTAGAGTAATTCACGATGAAGGAATAATCGACGCTCTGCAGAAGATTTTAAATGATTTCAAGTTTGGTATTATCGATGGTGCACAAAATTACATCGCTGCATATCAATTCATGCAGGATATGAAGCGCCTTGAACACACTGGTTCTGGAACAGAAACCGTCAGCAATGTCTTTGTAAATCTTGTTTCACTTGACAATGATGAATACACTGATTTTGAGTCTGTAACCAAGGTTTTATCAGTTAATGACGTAAAAAAAATTAAGCTTAGGGATGCGTATAAACAAACAATATTTCGGCTTAAAGAGTCAGCAACCCAGACATTTTTTCGGAGAAGCACACATACTGACACAGAAGGGTTGTCAACAAAAAAGCTTGGTGTTACAAAATCGGAAATGAAAGAGAAAATCGAGTTTGAGGAAAACGAAACCGTTGATGGAGAAAATACTCTTGAAACTGTAATAAATCCTTTTTCGCTAAATTACATTAAAACATGGGCATCTGAATACTTTGCCGTCGATGAAGTCGACTGGTACCTTGATTTCGAAACTGTTGAAAGTGAACAAAATGCACTAAAATATACATCAAACACGAAACAAGCTGTTCTATTTATGCCAACAGAGCGAAAATTATTGCGTTTGAAAATAACTGATGATGAATCACTGAAAAAACTACTTTCAACAAAGAAAATTTCAACATCCGATAAACTTGATATCAACTTATTCTGGCACAATTTCCTAAAAAAGCTTTATAGCGGTTTTGATGACGATAAATACAGTATGAATATCTGGAATATCGATAATTTACGCAAATTTTTAACAAGTATAAAGAATTCAGAATCCGCACTCATTGAAACATCTGAAGTAAATGATGACAATGATGCTGAAGATATTGCGGAAATCGAAAACCATACCAATACACTAAAAAAATCTCCCAACCATCTGATGACGCGTGTAGATATTAATGAGAACCTGCAAAATACAGGCATTTTCATGGTTTTCAAAAGACCGGAAGTTGCAGAAGTACTTTCGCTTTTCACCGATGTTAATATTAATATGCGGCAGATTTATCGTCTGCAAAACGTATTGTCTGTCGGATTAATATCATACAGGTTGGATTTGTCCGAGGATGAAGATATTACTGATGACGAATAAAAGTGCATTGAATATGCAGTCAATATTTTGTATTTTGGTTGTGGATTTTTAGTCTTATAACTGAATATTAACGAGCAGTGAGAAAATAACATGCCTGAAAAAGACAAAGGCTTACGGGACGATGCTGAGAATCTGAAAACCAGCAGCAAACTCCGAGAAGGCAAGACAAAAGATGAAAAGAAACTCATCGCAGGTACTTCACTTTGGAGCGAAGCATGGCGTCGGCTCCGTAAAAACAAGCTGGCAATCATTTGTGTTGTCATAATCCTGATTATCTTTTCAGCATGCACAATCTACGCAATCCCGCATCTTTCAAGTCTGAGCAAAAAGGGAGGGTTCGAGCTTATTGTTACTCATGTTGACCGCGGGTCAATTGCTGAGGAAGCAGGCATCAAAATCGGTGATATTATTCTTAAATACGACAATATCGATGTTGCTGGATACAGAGTAACTAATATTCTCGTCAATAAAATCAAAGCAAAAAATATCAAGAAAAAAGCGGAAAATCTCCCGCTTCAAACCGAAGTTCAAATTCTTCTCAACCGCAAAATACCTGATACACTAAATAATAATGAGAATGTATCGAAATTCAGGAGTTTTACGTTAACTGCAAAAATCGGTTATCTTGGGATTCATACGAACGAACCACCGGTGTTTTTTCAGGATTTCTCACAAACAACGCAGATTAAAGAAGCTACGAATCAAACACCGACAGCGGATCATTGGTTCGGCACAGACAACACCGGCAGGGATCTGTTTGCGCGAACGCTATTTGGTGGATTTATTTCATTTATCATTGGCATGCTTGCAACACTTGTTGCATCGTTCATCGGTGTGATTTACGGCTCAATCGCAGGATATTTTGGTGGTCGAGTTGATGGCGTTATGATGCGCATTGTTGATATTCTCTATGGTCTGCCGTTTTTGATGATTATTATTCTCATAAAAGTTATCGCAGATGATTTTAAGAACAATCCTCTTGGCGGTGATATATTTTCCAATATTATCAGCTTTATTTTGATCTTTTTCGTTGCTCTGATATTTATATGGTTCCTTGTTACTCTAATTCGCAGATTGAATTATCGAGATAGAATAGAAACTTTTGTGTTTCCGCAAAGTCTTCTGACAACATTGCTCATCGCTTTGACTGTTTTGATTGTATTTCAGATAAGTCAGTTTTGGGTAACTTTTGACACTAGCAGCGAATGGTTCGGATTCATGCTGACGTTCGTAATTCTCGGAATGTACGCCTGGCTCACGATGGCGCGAATTGCTCGAGGTCAGATGCTTGAGGTTCGGTCAAAGGATTATGTTACAGCTGCTCGTGCTCTTGGTGCAACTCCAACACGAATAATTTTCAAGCACAGCATACCGAATATTCTCGGTCCTGTGATTATTTATGCGACGATAAATATTCCTGCAGTTATTCTGCTTGAGGCGTTTTTGTCATTTCTCGGGCTTGGAATCAGCGAGCCGTACTGCTCGTGGGGAACGCTTGCTAACGACGGTTTCAAAACCTTGTCTTTCCTCGGAACGAACTGGTGGCTCATCGTATTCCCAGGTGGTATAATGGCGATTTCGTTATTTGCTCTGAATTTCCTTGGTGACGGCATTCGTGATGCAATCGACCCCCGCATGCGCTAGAACACTGAAACGTAAATAAAATGTTGTAGTGGCACAGGCTTCCCAGCCTGTGTCTTTGAGTATTGCAACCAATGTCAGGCAGGGATGCCTGTCCCACTGGCAGTTGAGGTTCTATATGATGGTTGAGCGGAGTCGAAACCACCACGGTATCTGTGGTGGTTGAGGTTCTCGAAACCACAATAATAGATGAATGAACGGAATGTTGCCTTCGAGAACCTCAGGCATCGACAGCGACTCTATGGCGAATCAATGCCAACAAAAGGGTGTGTATCGACAAAATAGTACTACACAAGCAGTTGTATGATTGCAGTTCGTCCATATTTTGACGCTAAATCGATTTCATAGCAGATGAACCCAAATGT
>CAYZQB010000042.1:0-20651 GCA_964480395.1 uncultured Planctomycetia bacterium | reverse complement strand
GCCACTAAGAACACTAAGATTCACTAAGATTTTCTTAACAAAACCTTTGAATTCTGTTACCGATATAATTGGGACGTAACCTAAATGTGTGCTTGCACACCTCGCAATGATGCCGTGGATGATAAGTAAATGGTGGCACAGGCATCCCTGCCTGTGTCTAGCAATATGTCATCATCGACAGGCAAGGATGCCTGTGTCACTGGTTGGTGTGGATGGAACCAGCAAATATAGATTTTGCTTCAAAATTTCTAGTCCGTCGACGAAATCTTGCTACTGTTCGAATTTGTCATCAAAATCAAGCTCTTCTGTCATATAATTACCAGATAATCCGTCAATCATACTTACAAAATCTTCTTCTGATTCTTTCTCTGCAGCAGCCATTTTACGATCAAGCTCTTCCTCGAACTTCCTGATTTTACGGTTTTTCAGGAATTTTTTTGCAACCATCGGGAACAATTCAACAAGTAGAATTTCCTCCGCATTCTCAGCGACCAGAACATCAAGCTCAACAATTTTTTCAATTTCTTGAGGTTTGTAAGTCGACGGATCGAATTCTTCTTTCTGCCATGAACCTGTTATTTTTTCTCGAAATTTCGGGTCAATCTCAACCGGTGTATTGCCGTACAATCCTTTCACAAGATTAATAAACTGACCAGTTGTATCGCAGTATCTAGGTTTATTGCAGAACATATCTTTAACGTTTTGAACCGCCTGCACACCAACAATCTGTGATGTTGGGGTAACTAATGGCGGAAGACCTGAATCGAGTCTGACAATCGGTACTTCTGCAAGAACATCCTTAAGCGCATATTCAAGTTTTACCTCTTTTAGCTGGTTCAGCATGTTCGTGTACATTCCACCAGGGATTTGAGCATCGCGCACTGCAATATTCGGCAGGGGCAAACCCACCAATGCTTCAAGTTTATGAACGCTTGACAATGCCAACTCGAACTTGTCCTGCATGATAAAGTCAACCGCTTCAGCAACAAGGTCAGACATTACACCAGTAACATCAGGGAATTTTTCTGGAAAATCCAGGTACGAATCGAAACCTTGTTCACGCAAATCCAGCCGAAATCCCCTGAGCAATTTTTCTGCTTTCACAATCTCATTTCTTTTAACACCAAGGTCAATGTCCAGATGATCCGCGAAAAGCTGAAGCATGTCAATTGAAGGAGCAGCCGACCCCGAAGAAAAGCTGAACATCGCAGTATCAATAATATCAACACCTTTCATCATGCAGACAACCGCTGATGTCAGTGCATAACCGGGTGTACAATGTGTATGAAAATCGATCGGGATAGAAACAGCGTCTTTTAATGCTGGTATTAGTTCAGCAGCAACATCCGGTCGCAGAAGCCCTGCCATATCTTTAATTGTAATTAAATCTGCACCAAGTTTCTCAACTTCCTTGGCAAATTTTACCCAGTAATCAACAGTAAAAACAGGTGCAAGTTTACTCCGCTTATAACCGTTGCCGTTCTTTTTCTTCATTATCGGGTCAGTCGTGTATGAAAACGCAACATCAGCAAGACCGCCTGCTTCTTTCGTTGCTTCAATCGTAGTTTTCAGGTTGTTAACATCGTTTAATGCATCAAAAATGCGCAATATCGTAACACCGTTTTCAATCGCTTTTGTAACAAAATCTTTGATAACATGATCTGGATACGGGTTATATCCGAACAGGTTGCGTCCTCTGCTCAACGCAGTCAGATGAATCTTCTTTTCAGCTAGTTCAGCAATTTCCCTTAATCTTTCCCAGGGATTTTCATCGAGATAACGCATGCAGGAATCGGGAACCGCACCACCCCAAACCTCAGCGGCGTAGAAGCCTGAATTCTTGAGGATAGGCACAATCTGTCTGATTTGCGAAATCGGCATGCGTGTTGCAAACAATGATTGCTGACCGTCGCGCAATGTTAAATCTCTAATTTTTACTTTTTTCTTAGGCATTTCTTCCTCTTTATCTCAGTCAAATCGCTTGTTGGTTGCATATTAAACATTTAATGTAAAGTAAATATTCAATTTTTGCCAAAAAGTTATGTGATTTAACCAATAATACTTAATTGTGAACGAGATTCTACATCAAAGCGGATGGAAGTTCGTAAAATTCGAAATTTTTTAGTGTACTGGTAGTATTTTTGTTATGTGTGAATTCGAGTATAAAAAATCCTTTTTTCTCGTGATTTTCCTGGGCTGATGTACGTTCAGTGGAACCAGCATAAATAAACGGTGCTGGGAATGCGAAACCCGCAATATTGTGCGTCAGCGTTTGTTGACGATGAATATGTCCCGAAAGATATGCATCGAAACCAGCAGGCAAAATGCTGCCGGGAATTACGTCAGCACCAGTAAAAAATGTGAAATTATTCCTGCCAACCTGCGCACCTTCAACCGTTTGATGCATACAAAGAAGATTTATATCAGCTCTGCTATTTTTCCATCCAGTCTGACTTACTAATTTTGGGAAATTATCACGAATATTGTTGCGTTCGTTTGGAAATCCTACGAATGCGATCGTTGTTCCATTAATATTGAAATTGAATGTTGTAGGTTTGCTGAAAATATGAATATTTGGATGCATCGTAAATAACGTGGTCTTAATCTTTGAACGTTCGTGGTTGCCGGGTACGATGATGAACGGAATACTCAGCTCAGCAACTTTTATGATTGGCTCAAATGCGAGATAAATCAAGGTATCTGGGAATTTACTTCGATAAAATAAATCACCGCCGTGAACCACAAAATCAACTTTCTTCTCGAATGCCATGGATAGAGCTTTGTGGAAATTTACAAAATGCGAATTCTTCAAGTTCGCAGCATTCATCCCTGGAGTAATAGCTAAATTCTCTCCCAGATGTGTATCAGCCAAAAACAAAACACGAATCATTCAATCTCTCATTAATTTCACTAATTAATAATCGATGCTCTGACATTTTTCATTTAATCATAGATTTCATGCAAATTGAGATAAACATTTTGCATACAGCAGGTAAAAAATACTATACAAGATAGAAATTAGATTTATTTTGTGCTGGATTTAATCTTCTCTATTACTTAAATTGCTGCCAGATATGTTTCCTTATCGTGTCCATAGATTTTATTATTTGATTCCAGCTTTATCATAGTTTGATATTTATTTACAATTCTCAATTGTTTATATTCATTCTAAAAAAGCACATCAAAACGAGTAGAAAACATAACTTAATTGGTTCATGAGATGTCATACGGGATGTTTTACGAAAAAAGCTCAAGGGGGTGAATCCTTGAGCTTTTGTGTTTTCTGGCACGTCAGGAGGGATTCGAACCCCCGACCGTCGGATTAGAAAAAAATTATAATATGACTGTCGAAAAAAAACATTTGAGGAGAATAGAAGAAAAACAAACGTTGTAGCCGATACATAATTCAAGTTGAATATAAAATTAACGATGTGATATAAAATATTCGAGGCATTGTTAGAAGCACAAGTGCTTGTAGTAAGGTGGAAAAAGGGGTATAATCTAATACTTCCGCATAGCTCAGTGGGTTACAAACCACCGGTACACAACCTAACACAACTACTGGAGCAAATACCGGAGGCATGCAAGATTGTGAAGGGAAGTATGAATAATTACCGGATTACACAAGTTGTAGTATTCGTAATAGCAGTAGTGCCTGCTTTTATGAGTATTGCCAGCTGGCTTAATACTGACCTGAAAGAAAACGTCATCCTAATGAAACCCGGGTTGGACAATCCTCCGCAAAAGACTTCGACTGTAACAGAAAACGTTTTCGGCAAATATCATAAGGTATTCAAGGATAAACCAATCTCAAACCATCAGGAAACTTGGTCGGGCTTTAGAGGAGACAACAGAAACAACATCAGTCCTAATGAAACAAGACTCGCAGAAAGCTGGAGTACTTCGGGTCCAATCAAGCTTTGGGAGCAAGCACTGGGAGACGGACACGCAGCTGCTGCCATTCACAAGGGTTTTGTTTATGTTCTGGATTATGACGAGCAGCGTTCCATGGACATGCTTCGGTGTTTCAACCTCGATACGGGGGATGAAATCTGGCAGACTGGATATTCAAATCCGATGAAACGCAATCATGGCAGGTCAAGGAGTATTCCATATGTTACCGATGATTGTGTGGTCAGTCTGGGACCTCGAGGGCATCTGATGGCGGTCAAGACTGATGACGGGAGTTTTTTGTGGGGCAAAAGCCTGGGTGCTGAGTATGAATCTGAAATCCCGCTTTGGTACACGGCACAATGTCCGATTGTTGTTGATGGCAAGGTTTTAACAGCTATCTGTGGCATGGATGTTTTAATAGAAGCTTTCGATTGTCTGACAGGGGAAACGGTATGGTCAATTCCAAATGAAGTGAAATACAAAATGTCTCATTCATCGATAATTCCAGTAAATTTGGCTGGGGTTGAACATTTTGTTTATGCAGCACTTGGTGGAATTGTGGGTTTCACAGCTGATGGTCAGCTTCTGTGGATTGAATCATGGGAACCAGCTGTGGTAGCACCCTCGCCGGTTCAGACATCGGAAAATCTATTGTTTCTTACCGCAGGTTACGGAGTTGGTAGTATGATTCTCAGAGTAACTTCAGAATCGAGTGAATGGAAAACAGGAAAAATACTTCAAAGAGCACCAACGGAAGGAATGGCTTGCGAACAGCAAACTCCTTTGTTTTATAACGGAAAAATATACGGAATTCTTCCCAAGGATGCAGGACCTCACAGAGAAGAGTTCTGTTGTTCGGATGAAAAAGGCAACTTGCTCTGGACAAGCGGACCCTTGACAAGATTTGGACTCGGTCCCTGGGTTGTCGCGGACGATAAATTCTTAATTCTAAAGGATAATGGGGAATTATTTATGGCGGATGCGTCTACCAATAGCTGGCAGGTACTTGATTCAGCACATGTGATCAATGGCGTGGATGCCTGGGGACCACTTGCAATCGCAGGAGGATTTCTCTTGATGCGGGATTCAACAAGATTGGTTTGCCTCGATCTCAGGGAGGAGTCATATAAATGAAAATAAAATCCTTTAACATACAAGCTTTTCTGATTTTGTTGATATGTATATTGGTTGTTCTAATTCTTGCATTTTCGATAAATATAGATGACAACACTCATGATAATTCTTTGTTGAAGGACAATTCCGAACTGGGTATAATTCACAATGTTGATGAACCATCATGTTTTTGTATAACTGTTGACGGTGATTTCGTTCTCGGTACAAAAAATTCTATTGTTACAATTTCAGCAAATGGGAAACTAAATAATACGGTTAAAATGGAACATCCAGTTACTGCAGTATATGCTTCACAAGAAGGATTGTATGCGGCATCAGGTTCAACAATCTACCTGATAAATAAAGATAATAATACTTCAATTATCTCTGATTTAGGAAGCAAAAGCATCATCAAAAGCATTCGGAAAGTAGATAATAAATTATATATTTCTGATGCAGGGAATAGGCTTCTTTATATCTTTAATCTTCAAGGTAAATTAAAACATATATATTCATTTGAAAAACCTCATACTTTGCTGATTGTTTCACCGTGGTTAGACTTTATTGTCTTGTCTGATGCTAAATTTTGGATTACCAATCCCGGAAATCATCAGATTGACCTATACTCAAAAGAAGGTAAGTACATTAAATCTATTCCCAAGTCTGAAGAAACTATATTATTTGAGGGTTGCTGTAATCCAGTTTTAATCGAAAAGATAAGTGAAAAAAAACTCGTTACGTGGGAAAAAGGAGTAAAAAGACTTCGAGTCTTTGATTCGGAAGGGAAAATTCTTGATGAAATCAACGTCAATACATATTTTCAGACCGAACTTAATCTTGCTGATATGACTTATCAAAACGGAATTCTTTATCTACTCGATAGAAACAGAATATATTCCTTAAAGGCGGGGAAATGAAACAGACAAATACAGAATTCAAACACATAGCAAATGATATAGATAACGAACGCCGTAGCTTTCTTGGAAAAATTGCCAGAACATTAGTATTGTTGCTACTGGGTTCATTCATCGGTATGCTGGCTATTAATAAAAGAATATCTTCGTCAAAACACGGAAGCTGCATTAACAATAGCATATGTTCACGTTGCAAGCTGAAGTCCACATGCATTCAACCGCAAGCGCAGAGTTTCAGAGCCGTAAACAATAAAAAGGACATAAATAGATGACAGAAAAAAAGATTTCCAGAAGAACTTTTATCAAACATCTTTTCTACGGTTCTGGGGCGGTTGGAATTGGAGGTATGAGTGGTATTTTCTCAACAAAAAATAAAGTAAAATCAACGAAAGTTTGGCAGATTGACCCTGAAAAATGCTCAGCATGCGGTCGTTGTCAGGATTATTGTGTTTTGACTCCTTCTGCGGTCAAGTGCGTTCATTCATATGCTATCTGCGGATATTGCGACCTTTGCTCGGGATATCTTCGTAACAATCATCATGAAAGAAATACGGCTGCGGAGAATATTCTGTGTCCTACTGCAGCTATTAAAAGAACGTTTATTGAAGACCCCTATTATGAATATGTTATCGACGAAAAACTGTGTATTGCCTGCGGTGAGTGCGTCAAAGCGTGTGGCGCGTACGGCAACGGTTCTCTTTTTCTACAAATTAAACATGATATTTGTGTGAACTGCAATCAATGTAATATTGCGAAGAATTGCCCATCTGATGCAATCACCCGAGTGAATGCGGATACACCTTACATCATCAAAAGGGCAACTGAATGAAGAACAAAATCACCATGATTAAAACAATGACATTACTACTGCTGATTGTTCTTCTTTCGAGCAGTCTTTTCGCTCAATATCGCTTTCCGCAGCCAGATTTTACCGAAGGATACACCTATCCACAATATGAATTGCAAGCACCTTCAAGTCCAGTTTGGGATTATATTGATTCTGGAATTCTTCTGATAGCGCTGATCGTAGCTGTGTTGATTTCCCACAAATTCAGGAAAAGGCGATATGTTATTATTCTTATGCTGATTTCATTAATCTATTTTGGATTTATTCGAAGGGGTTGTTTTTGTCCAATAGGTACAATTCAGCCTGTCATGGAATCTCTGTTTAATCCTGAGATTGTAATTCCGTTTGCATACATAATTTTCTTTGCACTACCTCTTGTATTTGCTTTGTACTGGGGAAGAGTTTTTTGTTCTGGAGTTTGCCCACTCGGGGCTTTACAGGACATGGTTTCGATAAAGTCGATTCGTCTGCCGAAGTCGGTTACTTCAGTTCTGGAAATGCTACCGCCTGTATTTTTAATGTTAGCGATTGTCTCAGCAATTACAGCATCAGATTATTTAATCTGTCGGCTTGAACCTTTTGTCCCGCTTTTCAGAGCGAGTTTTGGAGCATCTTCAATTATCTATTCAATGCTTTGGCTTGTTACTTCATTATTCGTTGCCAGACCTTATTGTAGGTTTTTGTGCCCTTACGGTTTTCTTCTGAAACTTGTATCATCAATATCAAAACACAAACTGACAATCAGTCCTGATAAATGTGTTACCTGTAGGTTGTGTGAGAACTCTTGTCTCATTGATGCAATTAATATTCCAGATAATCATCCGGGTGTGACGAAACTAGGAAAAAGCAGGTTGAAAATAAAATTTCTAATCTTGCCAATAATAATTGCAGCTGCAGGTTTTTGGGGGCATTATCTTGCGCCCTATCTTTCGAAGTTGCATCCTGATGTAAAACTTTCCGGCTACTTTGAAAATCCAGATAAAAATAATGAATTGGATAGGGAAATTTATCTCGCAACTGAACACACGCTTGAAGAATTGGAGATTAAAAAGAACGAAGTCATGGAGAATTGGACTTTTTATGCGAGTATTTTTGGTGTAATTCTGGGTTTATTACTTGGACTTAAACTCGTGCTGATAGAAACTGGCAGCAAAACCACAGAATATCTCCCATCAAAAGGGCGTTGTGTTCATTGCCTACGATGCGTTGAACACTGTCCTGTTGAGCATGTTCATAGAAAGGTGAAAGGACTGAAGTGACAAACGAAGATAGAATAAAAACACTGAAAAACATGCTAAAAATAATCAGTTCAGTTGCTCTGATTTACAGTCTGGTTATTTGCGCAATTCTCGTGATGAATTATTACAATCTCCAGAAATATTCACCTATAGAATCCGAGAGAACTTTGATGCTTCTGCAAAAGATAGACAAAGACCCTCAAAACCAAGACCTGCGAGAAGCCTATCGCTCGTTGGATATGGTTTCTCGCAAAGCTTTTTTCGTCAGCAATTCCCAGATAGAAACTGGTAAAATTCTGCTAATCATCGGGCTGGTAGTTTTCTTTCTGTGTAAACAACTATCAATTCTTCTGGAAAAACCCAAATTTTCTGTCAATTCGCAAAAAAATAATACAAAACTGAATTCGCTTGCACTCAAGCATATCTCTGTTTTGGTGTTAATTGTTCTGATGTTGATTCCGACGTTTATTTTCAGCTATCCTGAACCTAAAACCGGTCCCGAAATTGAAAAACCGTCAGATAGCAGTAATCAGACTGTTAATAACATTTTAAGCTTGAAAGAGGATACGCAGGGATACTGGAACAGCTTCAGAAACATGGGTAGAACATACACATCATCGCATTCGTTTCCTTTGTCCTGGAACGCGGAAACGGGTAAAAACATTGTCTGGAAAAAGGAGTTGGAGCTTCCTGGATTCAACTCGCCCGTACAATGGGGTGAACATATTTATATTACAGGCGCAAACGAAGAAACTTTTAGGGTTGAATGCAGGGAACATGCAAGCGGTAAACAACTCTGGAAATATGATATTAAGATTGAAGACACAGAGAGCTTGCCGGAAGTTCAAGATGATACTGGATATGCAGCTCCAACCCCTGCAGCATCGAAAAATGGAATATTTTCGATTTTCGCAAACGGTATGATAGTTGCACTTGATCATGATGGAAAAAAGTTGTGGACAAAGCAGCTTAATGTTCCTGATAATCATTACGGTCATTCCTCTTCATTACTTACCTATTCGGGCATGCTTTTCGTTCAATTTGACACTAACGAGGAAAAGTATATCTGCGCATATAACGAAATGAACGGTGATGAAATCTGGAAAACTGAGAGAACTGGTGAAATATCCTGGACTTCGCCGATTCTGGTTGAATGGAACAGCAATATCTATTTACTCCTTAACTCGAATCCTTTTGTGTCCGCGTACAATCCGTTGACTGGAAAATCGATATGGGAGACAGAATGTCTTTCAGGTGAAGTTGCACCTTCGCTTGCGTTTTCTGATGGTATTGTGTGTGCTGCCCAAGCATATGCGGGTGTTTTTGGTCTTAACATCGAGACTGGCAAGCAAATGTGGGATGCTGATGGCGAATTGCCAGATGTTTCAAGCCCGGTAAGTTCGGGAAAGATTCTGATTATTCCTTCAACTTATGGAACCATTACAGCGATAAATGTTGCAAATGCTACTAAATATTGGATTTATGAACAGGATGACGGATTTTACTCATCTCCAGTAATTGTCAATAACAGGATCTACATCAGCGATATTGCAGGTAGAACAATCATTTTTGAAGTTTCAGATCAAATGAAAAAACTGGGAGAAGGAATTTTTCCCGAACCAGTTTATGCTACTCCCGCGTTTACGGAAAAAGGCATCGTCTTTCGAACCGCGACAATGCTCTATCTGGTTGATGGAGGAGTAAAATGAAAAAAATAAATCCTGAAGTTGAAAATAATTATATCGGATTTATTGATGATATTTTGGCTAACAGGAAAGTTTATCTTGAGAATACTATCTCCAGACTGCAACTGATTCAGAGTCATTACAATTATCTTCCAGCGCAGGCGATTCAGTATTTGGCGAAAAAAACACGGATTGAAGAAAACACGATTTTGGGCATAGCAACTTTTTACAAGCAGTTCAGACTGACGCCAGCAGGTACGCATACAGTGAAAGTTTGCGTAGGAACGGCTTGCCATGTCAGCGGCGCGGAAGATATTTATGCAGCGTTCAAGTCTAACCTTAACATCAGCGATGAAGAAGACACTGATTCTGAGAAAAATTTCTCAATTGTCAAAGCTGCGTGTTTGGGTTGCTGCATGCTTGCACCTGTGATTCAGATTGACGATAGAATTTACGGCTATGTTTCTCCTGATAGGACAGGTGAAATTCTCGAGATTTTTTTGAAAGAAAACGCAGCTAAAGGTAGAAAAAACAAGGGTTTATACACGCCAAAAGTTAAATCCGCTCAGGTTTTATTGTGCCGTTGTTCAAGCTGTATGGCTGCTGGCGCAAACCGCATCGAGCAAAGCATAAACGAGACAATATCTCATCACAAACTCAATATGGGTGTTAAATCTGTAAGCTGCACGGGATTTTCGTACAAAGCTCCTTATTTTGAGATACACTCAGAGAATGCTGAACCTGTGAAAATTCCGAACGCAGACTCCGAGCAGATTGAATCCATTTTGCTGGCATATTCCGGTAAGAACAACGTAAAACACAGGTTGAGATATTATTACAATAGATTTTTTGAAAAGGTTTTATATCCAAACAGTTCAATATTGCTTCAGAATAACGAACTTTATCGAGACAATGAATACATTGACAACCAGAAGCAGATTGCAACAGAACATGCGGGACTTTCTGACCCGTTGAATATTAAAGAGTACAAAGAACGAGACGGTCTGCAAGCTCTGGAGCTTTGTCAGAAAATGAAAAATCCTCAGTCTGTCATTGACATAATCAGGAATTCGGGACTGCGTGGACGTGGCGGTGGCGGATTTCCATCCGTAGAGAAATGGCAGAGGATTAGAAATGCAAAAGCGGATGAAAAATACTTGATATGCAATGCTGACGAAGGCGACCCTGGCGCATTCATGGACAGAATGCTGCTTGAATCCTTCCCGTTCAGGGTGCTTGAAGGCATAGTCATCGCATGTTTAACGTTGAATGTGAAAACCGCGTTAATTTACGTGCGCGCAGAATATCCGTTGGCTGCAAAGCGCATAAAACATGCCATCAGCATTATAGAAGATGAAGGTTTGTTCAGTGCAGAAAACACAAACAGCAACGGAATAAACATCGAAGTCGTCGAAGGTGCAGGAGCTTTCGTATGCGGGGAAGAAACGGCACTAATCAAGGCAATCGAAGGACAAAGAGGCATTCCAACAACTCGTCCCCCTTATCCTGACGAGAAAGGATTGTGGGGTAAACCAACGTTGGTCAACAATGTCGAGACTTTTTCGCTCATTCCCTGGATTATTCGATCTGACAAAGGTGCTTTCAACAGATTGGGGACAGAAAACAGCAGAGGTTCAAAGACATTTGCACTGGCAGGAAAAATCAAACGAAGTGGATTGATTGAAGTTCCAATGGGAATCAGCATTCGTAAAATTGTCGAGACAATTGGCGGCGGTATGAAAGATGTGAGTGTTTTCAAAGCCGTTCAGATTGGTGGACCAGCTGGAGGTTGTATCCCAGAGTCTCTCTCAGACAATCTCATCGATTTCGATTCGTTGAAAAGTCTTGGCGCCATCATGGGTTCAGGCGGTCTTGTTGTACTTGACCAGCATGATTGTATCGTTGAACTGGCGCGTTATTTCATGGAGTTTGCTGTCGATGAAAGCTGCGGAAGATGCACATATTGTCGCGTTGGCTGTCTAAGGATTCTTGAGCTTTTAGAACAGCTTGTTTCTGGAAAAGCAGATTCTCAGACACTCACTAAACTTGAGGATTTGGCAAAGCTTGTGCAGGTTAGAAGTAAATGTGGCTTAGGCAAAGGTTCAGTCAATCCTTTGCTTACTGGTTTGAAGCATTTTCGCGAAGAATATGAAGCGCATCTGCATGGGAAATGTCCTGCGGGGCAATGTAAGGAACTGATTCATTTCAAGGTCAACGATGGTTTATGCATCGGATGCACAAAATGTGCACAGGTATGCCCGTCAGGTGCAATAACTCCTGCACCCTATGAAAACCAGTTCATCGACGATTCAAAGTGCATAAAATGCGGCTCGTGCAAAAAGGTTTGTCCAGAAGGAGCTATTGATGTCTATTGAAGTAACCATTGATGACAAAAAATGTGAAGTTGCTCCAGGAACAACTATCCTTGAGGCTGCGATGAAACTTGGGATTGAAATTCCGACCTTGTGCTATGCAAAAAAGGTTTCTGTATCTGATAATCACTCATCTTCGTGTTCGGTTTGCCTTGTCCTGAATGAGACTGACAACATCATGGTTACAGCATGTGATACCCGAATTTACAAATCTATCAAAATATCAACGAATAATGATGAAATTCGCACAGGAAGAAGGCAAACCTTAGAACTTCTTCTGTCCGAGCATATTGGTGATTGCGTCGGACCTTGCGTGATTGTGTGTCCTTCAAAAATTGATATTCCCGAAATTCTGAAACAAGCATGGATTGGCGCACAGGATAAATTAACAGCTTTGATGAGACTTTACACTGAAGAAGATAGTTTTCCTTGCCATGGATGTCCAGCACCGTGTTTGAAAGCATGCCGTCGCAAACAGATTGACCAGGCAATACCAATAAAAAATATCCTGATTAAATTGTTTGAAACCAACAAGTACAAGCTGATAGATGCTGAATCTGAGACAAAGCAACCACCTGAATACAAATTTAATAGTCTCACGGGCAGAATTCAAAACGATGCTGAAAAACAATTTCATCTGGATGCCAGTCTGATAAAAAGATATCAGAAATCTGAGAATGCACCCGTTGAAGCTGGTGCTTGCCTGCAATGTTCATGTTCCACCAGAAATGACTGCGAACTGAGAGACCGTTTAGAGGAAAACGATGCCAATGCAAGAGTTTTTAGAACTGTTCCACGTAAGCAAATTCCGTTTGTGCAGATTTATGGGAAGCTTGTTTTTCATCCAGGTAAATGCATCCACTGCAGACGATGCGAAGTCGCTGCCAAAGGGAATAAAATTTCACCGATACCGTTAACTTGGTTTAGAGGGCATCAATCCGTGATGAATTTCAAAAATGCGGATTATAGTCTGCAGGACGCGGAAATTCTCGCTTCTGCATGTCCTACAGGTGCTTTAGAGGTGAGTGATTATGACTATTAACAAGCGAAATTTAATCATATTTATCACACTATTAATCCTTGTAGCTGGGATTTTGGTATTTTTTTACTTCAGCAATTCAAAGGATGATAAAACTGAACAAACAGTCTCCTGGAACGACGGGAACTGGTCTATCTTTCGTGGAAACCCTCAACTTACAGGATTTGTTGATGAAAAGATGGGAGAAAATTTAGTTGTCAAATGGACACTACCGCTTGATGATGCGATTGTTTCAACGCCTGTCATTGCAGATGGAATTTTATATACAATTTCACAATCAGGTTCGATTTACGCCATTTCGCTAGAAAAACAATCAATTCTCTGGAAAAAGGTTATCGACGACGGTTTTGAAGCATCGCCAATTTTAAAAGACGGATTTTTATATATTGGTTCGCTATCAGGCATCTTCTTCAAAATTGATATTTCAGACGGTTCGATAATCTGGAAAAAGGATATTGGCACAAGGATAGCTGGTTCCGCCAATTTTCTATTATCTGAAATCGAACGTATATTTTTTGGATGCTACGACTCACATTTTTACGCACTCAATACAAAAAATGGTGAAATTGTCACTAAAATCAAGGTGAAAAGCTACATAAACGGTGCTCCTGCTGTTAATAACAACGATTTAGCTTTTGGTTCGTGCGACGGGAATCTTTATCTTGTGGATGGTGTTATAGGTAAGGAAAAAGCTGCTTATAAATTTGGAAATTATATTGCAGGTTCACCTGTTATTCATGGAAACAGTGTTACCGCAGCAACATATGATGGAACTGTAAAAAGTTTTGATTTGAAAACAAATAAACTTGCATGGAAGTGGAATGCGCCTTCTGATGAGGGTTTTATATCCTCGCCAGCAACGGATGGGAAAACTCTAGTACAGGGGAATAAAGATGGTTCAATTTATGCGTTGAACGCAGAAAACGGGAATTTCAAGTGGGATTTCAAGACAGGAGATGCGGTTGAAGCATCAGCATTGATAATAGGAGACAAAGTTTGTGTCGGCTCAACAGATGGGTATTTTTATATCTTGAATCTCGCAGAAGGCAAAGAGATTCAATCCTTTGCTTTGTTGGGAATCCCAGTATCAGCAGCTTCCTGGTACAAAAGTTTTGTTTACGTCATCACTGACAATGGCTTTGTTTACTGCATTGGAGATTAGATGAAAGTTGTTTATCTAATACCTGGCTCTGGTGGTGGTTTCTATTGTGAAAACTGCATGAGAGATATTCCGTTGACCAATGCGCTGAAAAGGCAGGATATTCAAGTTACGATGATTCCAATCTATCTTCCTTTGTTTACTGATGAAGAAAGTTTTATAAATGATCATGGTGTTTTTCTCGGTGCAATAAATCTCTATCTTAAATACAAATTCCCGTTATTAAAAAATATGCCTAATTGGATGTTACGTTTTTTTAATTCCGTCCCAATGCTTAAACTAGCAGCCAAGATGTCTTCTTCAACCGAAGCTACCAGTTTAGAAGATTTAACCATGGATATGCTCACAGGTAACATGCCATATATTGAAAAAGAGATTAACGAACTTGTCAATTTTTTAACAAATGAAGTAAAACCTGACATTATCCATCTTTCAAATGCTCTTTTAGTCGGACTTGGGATAGATATTAAAGAACGGTTGTTGAAAAATAATGTCAAAAGCATACTCGTCTGTACACTCCAGGATGAGCACACCTGGTTGGATGTCATGGAAGATTCTTTTAGAAAAAAGGGCTGGGAAATACTCAAGAATAGCGTAAGTGAGATAGATTTATTTTTTCCTGTTAGCTCATACTACAAGAAATTTATGGATAATAGAATGAATCTACCTGATGATAAATCAAAGGTTGTATTTAATGGCATCGAGAACAGAAAATACAGCAGCGTCGAACCTTCAGCCAATCCTCCGGTGATAGGTTATTTGTCCAGAATTCATGAAGTCTTCGGTTTAGCAAAACTTGTGGACGCTTATATCAAGTTGAAAAATGAGCCAGGATTGGAAAATCTTCAACTTAGAATTACTGGCGGATCTTCAGGAATTGACAACAAATTTATTAAGAAAATAAAACGAAAACTCAAACCCTATCTCAAGTCTGGGGATGTCCAGTTTTTCAAAAAGTTTGATTTTAAAAGCAGAATCAAATTCTTCAGCGGAATTACGCTGCTTTCTGTACCCATGGAACAACCCGAAGCTTTTGGAATTTACCTACTTGAAGCCATGGCGTCTGGAATCCCTGTTGTTCAACCTGACATTGGCGCATTCTCGGAGATTGTAGATTCTGAATCGGGCTGTGTTTATGATCCAAACAATGAACAAGCACTTTATAATGCAATGAAAAATATTCTTCTCGAACCAGATGATGTAGAAAACAGAGCAATAAAGGCAAGACAGCATATCAACAACAGTTTTTCACTCGATGTAGTTGCTGGTAAGTTAAAGGAATATTACGAGGAGCTTATGTTAGCTGACTTAGAAATCAAGGAGGAGCAATGTTGCTGAAAGCTGAAAATGTCTCCAAACTCTATTATTCCAATCAAGGTGTTTTGATATGCAAAGCTCTCGATGATGTTTCTTTGACAATAGGTGAAGGCGAAAGAGTTACGATAACGGGACCTTCGGGCAGCGGTAAATCGACATTGTTAAATATACTTGGTGGAATTGATTTTTCTGATTCCGGAAATGTATCATTTAATGACAAGAAATTAAGCGAAATGGACGAGAAACGACAAGCTGAATTCAGAAATATTCACGCGGGGTTCATTTTTCAGGAACATTTTCTGATAAAGCATTGTACTGTGCTCGAGAATGTTCTGCTTCCCAATCTTGCATATTTGAAAAGGATACCAAAAGCTAAACAGGAAGATGCGGAAAGGTTTCTGGAAGCTCTCGGTATTATTGATAAAAAGGATTACCTGCCTTCAATGCTATCAGGCGGCGAAAGACAGCGAGTAGCATTTGCCAGAGCTTTGATTAATTCGCCCGATTTTATTCTCGCGGATGAGCCGACAGGGAATCTTGATCAGAAAAACTCTGAACAAGCGATGGAATTTCTACTTACGTTCGCAGAAAAAGAAAAAATGGCATTAATTGTAGTAACTCACGCGACTCACATTGCAGCTTTGTTTAATACTGAATATTCAATGTTGGACGGAAAAGTAAGCAGGCTTACATTTTGATTTCAACACTTGCAGCTACATAGATAGTTTTTGATAGCAGTAGAGAGAGCAAAAATATATAAACAAACGATTTGGATAGCAAGCTTAGAGGTTGATAATGACTTTGTTACGGTTTATAAAAAACAGCATAAAATTTAGGATGAACAAGATAGCCATTCTTGTTTTGTCTGTTGCACTATCAACGACTATTTTATCTGGAGCTTTATTCCTCGGTGATTCGGTAAAATTGACGATTTTAACATTGGGTAAGGAAAAGATTGGCAATTCACGCTACATTATTAATTCAGTTAATATAAATAAAATGCTTCCGCCAATTTATCAACTTGAAGATTATACAGATGTTCATTTTGTACCTATCTTAAAATTACCTGCCCGTTCTCTCATTAACGATAGTGGATTATCACTTGAACATTTCAATGCTTATGCAGTTGATGAGGCTTATTTCAATAACTATCATGAGAATTATGAGATTTCGAAAGTTAACAAAGGAGAAGCAGTAATTAATGAGTATTTGGCGGATCAGCTTAATATCATAGTTGGAGATAACGTCCAGTTTCGATGTGGATATTTCTCTAACCTTTCACCATCATTTTCATTTTATGGAGACACTCAAGAAATTTTTGTTAAGCGAGTTAAAATATCAAAAATAATTCCGAATCGTGGTTCAGGACGGTTCAGCACAACCGTGAATCAAGGCATCGAACCTCTGATTTTGTTTAATCTATGCGAATTTCAAGAAAAGCTTGCAGTTTTGAAAAAGGTAAATCTGTATTTAGCAGGAGGTAAGACATCTTTAGATAATCTCCATGAAATCATTAATTCTGCATTTTGCCTGTCAGATTTTGGATTTAATATAAAAGAGTTTTCAAATCAATGGAAATTATTGTTATCAGAACAATTGTTTATTACCCCTGGAATGCTTTCAAACATTAAAGATGCTGTTCCCGAATGT
The DNA here is from genome assembly GCA_964480395.1 of uncultured Planctomycetia bacterium. GTDB lineage: Bacteria > Planctomycetota > UBA8742 > SKZP01 > CAYZQB01 > CAYZQB01. Next base: position 3,423 of record CAYZQB010000042.1, on the reverse strand, counting down.
TATACAGTTTTTTCATATTTCATAAATTCAGCTGAATATTCTTCTAAAACATCTCCTTTTCATTTTATCGTAGGTTTAGATAGAAAGTTCCTTATCGACCAATACAATCTAACTTTGGCTGACAATCAAGCAGTTATAAATGAATGGATAGTTGAGGATTTAAATATCAAAGATAAAGCTGAATTCATCTTAGATTACTTCATAACAACTAACAATCAGAAGCTTGTAAATAGTACAAATACATTGATTGTTAAGGACATAAAACCAATAAGTTTCTTTACTTCATTCAAAGGACTAATTCCTGACTTTCCAGGTTTATCGGGAAAAGCAACTTGTAATGAATGGGATCCGAGTATTCCTATTAACCTTGATAAAGTTAGGGATAAAGATGAAGAATACTGGAATGATTGGGGTTTTACACCGAAAATTCTGATTACTTATAGCAAAGCAAAGGATTTATGGTCAACCGAACAAGCGGTTGCTACGGGAATTCTGATTCCTTCAACAGTTAATTTTAATCAGCTTGATAAGAAATTAACGAAGACCCTAACTCAATCTGAAAAAGGATACTTTATTGAAGATTATATTGATAGGGTTTCTACTTCAGGTAATAATAGTATTAATTTTGCCGGACTTTTCATTGGACTAAGCTTTCTGTTAATTGTAGCAACTGTCTGTTTATTAATTTTTATTGTCCAGATTTTCTATACAGCCAGAAAAGATGAGATATTTATCCTGAAAGCAACAGGTTTCTCAAGAAAAAAGATAGTGCGAATTTATCTAATTGAGATTTTATTCTTCACTTTTCCGGGAATAATTATGGGAGTTTGTTTGGGTCTTGTTTACAATTATTTCCTAATGAACGGGTTAACAACAATTTGGTACGAAGCTGCCAGACTCGATACGGTAGTTATGTATTTTTCCGTTAAAAACATCCTTATCGGAGCAATATCGTCATTGGCGATAAACATTTTTGCAGCTTTCTGTGTAATAAACAAAATCATTAGAAAAATTGTTACACCGACAAAACCTAAAAAAGCAAAAAGTAAAAATGGTCAAATAAAGTATTCTATTCTGAGTGCATCTATTCTTATTCTTCTATTATTATCATTAGCAATCCTTTATTATTATAAAATAGTCGATTCTTCGGTAGCTGTATTTTTTATTGCTGGTGGATTGTTGCTGCTCCTTTTTCCAGTTTTAGCTATTATATTTATAAAACTTGCAATTATCAAACGTCAAAAATCATTTTCTATAAAACATTTTATTCTTGGAAGTATCAATTATAATCTATCAAGAACAGTTTCTATCATTCTGATAACATCACTTTCAGTATTTATGATCGTTTCTATCGGTGGCAATAAACTTATAACAAATACTACAAATTCACAGGTTGGCACAGGTAGGTATGAAATTTCAATAAACACAGCCCAAGCAATAAGTCCTCAGCAGGACAATTATTCTGAATCATGGCAAATTCCTGACAGTAAAATCCTTCCGATTAGGATAAAAGAGGGGGACGAAGCAAGCTGTCTGAATCTGAATCAGGTTAGAAATCCTCGTATCGCTGGTGTTGACTCGAAAATTCTTAGTTCTGAACTGCGTTTTAAAATAGTTGAAGAAGTACAAAAGGGTGCTGGATGGGAAATCCTCGATTCACAACTACCAAACAGAAATATCCCAGCAATATCGGATAAAGGTGTTCTGAAATGGAGCATGGGATTGAGAACGGGTGACTCGCTTGATATAAAGGCAGAGGACGGTCAGATTTACTCACTCGTTTTTATGTCCGCTCTTTCAAGTTCCATTTTCCAAGGAAGTGTTCTTATCTCCGAAGAGAACTTTCTGAAATTATTTCCTTCTTCTAAAGGTTACAATCGCTTTTTAATTGATTTACCAGATTCCGAAAATTCACAGGATTCTGTTAAAATTCTTAAAAGAATTCTGCGTTCGTACGGACCTGTTGTCCGGAATAGTATTGACATTCTTGATGAGTATTACAGCGTGCAGAATTCATATATTTCAATTTTCTTTCAGCTTGGATTAATGGCTGTGATTTTTGCAGTGGCGGGTATCAGTATATTATTGCTGAAAAAAATACAGGAAGAAAGGAATGAGATATCAATACAAAGAGTTATAGGTTTCAGGAAACGAATGGTCTTCAAACAGTTGTTTGCAGAAAACTTCATAACAATTTTATATGGAATATTTGCTGGGGTTGTTAGCTCAATAATAGCTCTGCTACCAATATTCAAGGAAGAAACGTCTCTACTTTTTGAATATCCATTATCTGCTTTTATAATAATCTCAGCCTGCACGATAATTTTATTAAGTATATTTATTACAATGGGTCTGAAAGCATTCAATAAAATGATGCCTGAATCCAGATAAGATTGATATTTTCTTTCGGTGTATTTGTGGAAGTTAAACAAAAATGTATAATGCTTTGAAAAAAATGTTCAACATAAATTTTTCATTCACAGGAGAGCTTAAATGAAAAACCGAGTATTGATACTACTACTCTTGATAACTCTGACGGGATTTATAAGTTGGAGTTGCAGCAAAGCTAATGATTCAAGCACTTTACTAACAATCATGTGTGCGAATGATACAGCACTGGTTGGAAAGAAAAGCTCCAAGGATGAAACAAAAGACTGGTATCAGTTCTTAGGACCAAACAGAAACAGCACTTCTGATGAGAAAGACATATTGAAAACCTGGCCTAAAGATGGACCGGAAGTGTTATGGTCGGCAGATGTTCAAAAGGGATATGGTGGCGCAGTAATCAGAGATGAAAAAGTGTATATTCTTGACCGGAATGGAAAAGAAGGTGACGATTTGCGCTGTTTTGACCTGAAAAAAGGGAAAGAACTGTGGAAATTTTCATACAAATCACCCGGCACATTGTCCTATCCGGGTTCGCGGTGTGTACCAGCAGTGGATGACAAATATGTATATTCATGTGGTCAGAATGGCGATTTATACTGCGTAAATATTAAAACGCACAAATCAGTCTGGAATATAAACATTTGGACGACATATGGCGGAAAAAGGGTTCCGACATGGGGCATCAGTCAATGTCCTCTGATTTATGATGATATGATGATAGTGGCTTCACAGGCACCAAATGCGGGAGTGATTGCCTTCAACAAAAAAACAGGGAAAGTCATCTGGAAAACGGATAATCTGGGAAATTACTCATATTCCTCGCCTTCGGTTGCGAAGATTCATGGTGAAGACCATATTGTGATGGTTCAATCGTCGAGTCGCAGAGGTGGTGGCAATGTTGTAGGCATTGAACCCAAAAAAGGAACAATCAAGTGGAAATTTGAAAATTGGAAATGCGGCATATCAGTTCCGAGTGCGTATGATACGGGGAAGAATAAGCTTCTGATTCTCGGTGGTTATGATCTTGGTGCAATG
>CAYZQB010000041.1:19451-20662 GCA_964480395.1 uncultured Planctomycetia bacterium | reverse complement strand
GTTCCACCGTTTGGGGAGTACCAATAAACATCTCCAAACCAGTGCTGAATACCACCAATATATGCATTTGCCCAAGTATTGTTTGCGAAGCTGTATTTAGTTGTCATCTGAAGCATAATCTGGGACGAAATTCTTAAACCTTCGGAAGTAAATGGTGCGCCAATGTGGGCGGTAGTGCGAATAGCTAAAATTCCGTCACCATCATAATTTATATTACCCCAACCATCGTCAACACCGTTATTATCGATGGCGAATGTAATATTATAATCATCCCAATTAAAAACTTTAGATGATAAACTCGACTTCTGACCTAGATACTGTGAAAACGTTGAGCGTTTATCGTAGTAAAGCATCCCTCTAAGTAATTCATGCCCAGTATTAGCTGCGAAATAACGTCCAATATCGCGATGCTCTCTTTGAATATTGATACCTTCAAATCCAGATGCAGAAAGCATCGATGTCAATGCTATGCCCATAGCAATTGAGATGATTAGCACATAAATTAAAATACTACCCTGGTTTTTCTTGCTGAATCTCATAATAATCTCCTTATATTATTGTTAATTGATTGTTGGTGGAACATTGTTAACGATGTTTCTGGCAAGTCCCCATCCTTCAACGGTGTAGGTTTTATTTTCCTTTCCTACACTGATAATAATTCCGACTGCTCTGTTTAGATTTTTTCGGAACTTGACACCTTTTAGTAGTCCCTGGTCAAGAAGGTTTTTAGTTAATAGAGATGATCTCGTGCCGTCGGGTCGAGAATTGTCATTTCGAATCTCGTAATATAAACCTTTGTGTTCGTTCATACCAGCTTCATAAAACCAATGATAAACGTGTCCGCTATCGGTTGGGATTCTGAGGCAACAGAGGGGATCAGCACCACCGTATGGCTGAAATGAAGTCCAGCTTGGAAGTGGAAAAATATCTCGTGGTGAATGTATTGCTGTTTCAGATGTATAAATTACATATGCGTCGCATTTCGCTGCTGATTCTGTGAAAAACTCAATACCACGTGTAACTTCCTGATGAAGTTCAAGCTGAGTTCTTGTTTCAATCATCGATCTTGTGATATATACCATTATGATTCCAATAGGCATAATTACAATTCCGCTAACGACAATTGTTATAGCAAGTTCGATAATTGTAAGACCTTTTCTATTATTTAACATGTTTTCCTCCGTTGTAATTTAATCACGCCAACCTTCAGC
>CAYZQB010000041.1:0-19351 GCA_964480395.1 uncultured Planctomycetia bacterium | reverse complement strand
TCAATAAGCTGAACCTGAGCAAAAGAGAACGACGACATGATAACGATTATCATAATTGTGATGAGTATGACCGCCATTGAGACTTCAACAAGCGTCGTACCCTTTATTGTTTTTTTCATTTTGTCACTCCTTTATTTTGAAATATGTTTTTTAAGTAATAAGAGAAGCAAACCATTTATAAAATTTGTAAAAATTCACAAGCGTTAACAGTTTACTTCTCAAAAACTCGAAGTTGTCAATCGTTGTCGATTAGATATACAGCAAATTGCATACCAAACGAATTTTTTAACAGAAGTGCTGATAATTCAAGGAATTGAATTGTAAAATGGGAAATGGACTATTAAGAATTTTTACATGGTGTAAAGTATCTTGCTGTTTTTCAAATTGACAGCCTAACATAATTATATTTAATAAGAACAAGGAATTAAGGACAAATTATGCTCAGATATATTTTGATTAATGTGCTTCGTAGAAAAGGTCGAGCTCTTTTTGCGATCCTTGGTATCGGTATTGGTATTTCCGCAGTGATTTCACTAGAAGCAGTTGCTGATGGGATGATTGATGGCGTTCAGAATATGCTTCAGAAATTACCGGGTTCACATATAATTCTTGAGAAAGGCTCAACTGGTATCCCTTTTAGCAACTTGGATGATTCGTATGTTGCGAAGATTCGGGATGTCGATGGTGTAGAGTGGGTCGAACCGTTTATTTTTCAGATGCGCAAGCTGCCAACATATTATAGAAGTGATTTGCTGACGGGTAAACGTGATTCAGACGAAGATGTTGTCGAAAGGATGGTGCCAGTCTGTGGTTTCAAAATAGATGGTGTGGCGTTAAAAAATTGTAAAATTGAGGAAAATTGGGATGGATTTGATAAATCTATCGTTGGGAAACCGGGTGCGCCGATTCAGATGCTTGTTGGTAAAGATGTTGAAATAACATGGAAGCGTCACATGAAGAAAGAATTTCCTCGAGAAATGAAGATTTTTATATTTAAGTTTAAGACAGCAGGTATATTTAATGCTGGCTCATTTCTGCGTACAACCATTGTGATACCTTATGAGGATGCACAGAGATTTATGAACAAAATAGATGCATGTAGTGGAATATCATTAAATTTGAAAAAAGGTTATAATGAAAAGAAAGTTTTATCAGAAATTAGAGAAATATCAGATATTCTTGAAGTAATTAGATCGGATGAGTATTTAGGGAGTTATGAAGAATTGGAATGGTTTCAGCAAATGATATCGTTAATTGGCTTGATTGCTGCTTTTGCAGGTGCTTCAAGCGTTTTGATCACTATGATTTCAAATGTACACGAGCGGACACGTGAAATCGGGTTGTTGATAGCAGTTGGGTGGAAACCTCGAATGATAGTTACACTAACAATTACTGAAGGTATAATTCTGAGTTTTATCGGTGGTTTGGTCGCTTGTGGATTAGGTATAGTAGAGGTAGAGATGTTTAGCTTTAGATTTGATTTTAATCCTCTACCAAATGGTTTTCCACTGGAAGCTTTTGTTAAAGGGATTGTGTTGAGTGTTATTTTAGGTGCAGTAGGTTCAGCACTACCAGCGATTAGGGCTGCGAGAATGCGCCCGATAGACGCATTACGATTTGAATAATTATTAACAAAGAAAATATTATAATATTTCAAGTATTAAAAAGTATGTTTATTTATGGTTTTTGTATAGTGTTTCAACAACTAGTTAAAATCATTGAAATATTCTATTTATTTCTTTTAGACTTAAATAATCTATGGTTCGTGTATTATTATTAAAATAGTAAATTCTATTATTCTCTTCATCAAAAAACACGGTTTCTAAATCCAACTCACATGCAAAGGATAGTATTTCGTTTTTATTAGTATATTTTCTGATTTTTGCTTCGTCGGAGCTAAAAACTAATATCCAGCTGTTATCGCTATTAGTAATTATTCTATTTACAGAAGTAAAATAATTAGAAGAAAATGTTTGATAGTCGTTCAAATTATTTATATTTGTGTATCTAATTAAATTGTCGGTGCCGACAATAAAGAGAATTTTCCCATCTTGCGATGCAAAAATTTCATCGATGTGAAAATTAACTGAAAATTCTCTAATTTTATTTCCATTAAGAATATTATAAACGAAGACAAGATTATTGTCTTCGGGAATAAAGATATTATCTTCAGTTGGAATTAATGCAATATTTGTTAAATTTGCATAATTGATCTTTTTACTCCAGAGCATTCGATATGACATTAATTGGTTTATTTCAAAGCACCATAGAATATTATTATCTGTAAGAATTGTTAAATAGATAATACTATTATCCAATGAAGATCTAATTGAGTTTATTGAAATCGGACTTCTAATTTTGATATCGGTCAGTGTCTTATAGCTCATATCAACTAAATTTAAAAGAGATATTTCATTGTTTTCATGACCTAAAAATAAAAATCCAATATTGTTATAATTAAATGTTTTTATTTTATTATCATAACTTGCTGTAGATTTAATCATTGTGAATGTATTGAAATCGTTTTTGAAGATTCCATTAGATGTTAACATAAATAGATCATTTTTATATTTCATAATTTTCAATGGATTAATAGAATTGTTGATGAATAAGGGAATATCAGCATAATATGATTTAGATAATTTATAGAGAAAGCCATCTGTAGTAAAAATAAATATTTGATTTTTAAATTCTATAATTTTTAACAAACTCAAAACATCGCTTCCTGGGTATTTATATTTTTTTAAGCGAATACCTGAAGATAAATCCCGACAATATAGTTCGTTCTGTTTCATTTCCCAAATACAGTTTTTAGAAATATCGATAAAATAGATCTGATTATTAATACTTAGTTTACTATTAGATGGCGATAAATCTGAAAGTGTGGCTAATTCGTGTAATTTAGCCATTTTCATGCTAATAATAGTATTAAATACATCTACTAAAATGATATTTAAATTATTAGTATATATTTTTCTATAAACTGAATCCGAAGCAAGAATCTTAATATCAATACTGTTTAATTCGTTATCCCAAGATATCTTAACGAAATTAGTGTTCTCAAGACTAGCGCAAAGAGTTGATTGGTTAATAAATGTCAGGTTGCTTGAGATACTACTTTCAAGATTATCAATAGAATGCCTAATATTCTCTCGCCATTTAATAAATTTGATATTACCTGAAATATTTGAAACTGCAATCAGGTTTCCAAGAGGAGATACTGCCGACTTGTTGATTTCAAAATCATCAATTGAATTTTCATAAATTATCGAACCGAAGGAGTCCAAAATTTGATATACACCATTGTTAAAAGTAGCAAGAATAATCATCCCATTATCTGAAATTGAGATTGAACTCGGTGAATTCTGAAATCTAATAGTTTTAACAGGTTCAATATTAAGATCTTCGTAAATGTACAGAGTGTTATTAGAAGTTATCAATGCAATTTCATCATCTACTGCTTTGCATATAAGGATTTTCCCGAAAAATCCTTCCGAAATCTTTTCAATATAAGGATTTTCCTGTTTCGCAATATAATAGTCAATTAAATTAGCATATTTAATAGAAGAATTATTTCTCAATTCTTTTAATTTTGCTAAATTATTGCTTCTAAATGCTTCCTGAATATGTATTAAATTAGAACGTTCAGTATCAGCCTTTATCGCTAAAAGACTTTCATCCTTCAATTTTTTAATAACGTTTTTCAGATCGTTGTTAGCGTCAAATAATTCTCCAGTCCGATTATTTGCTAAATCACGCTGATGCGACATGTCATTTATCCAGATTATTGCTGTAATCAAAAAAGATAGACCGATTGCAATCGCAATTGCAAGTGAAGTTATGTTTCGCATAATCCATTTTATAAAAAGCTGAAACATGCTGTAGTCCACAGAACTCAACACCCTGCCATTGATGTATGCTTCAATTTCTTCCTTAAGCTGATTAACCGTCAAATATCTCTCCTCAGGTTCGTAAGCCATTGCATTAAGCACAACATGCTCTAATTCTCGAGGTATGTTTTGCAGGGGTGCAGCAAGAGAAGGTGGTAAAAATTTATGCCGTTTAACCTTCTGTATGACCTTCGAACTGTCAGAGCCCGGAAATGCTTGTTTATACGTCAAAATCTCATATAAAATTGTACCGAGTGAATATATATCGGATTGCTCGGTAATATCTTCGAGATTTCCGCGAGCTTGTTCAGGTGCCATATATCCAGGAGTTCCGACGATGCTGCCGTCAAGAGTCTGATGGATTTTACCAAGGCTTCTGTCAGTGCTGACTTGATCTATTCGCTTATCAGGCAAACCCTTGACTTTTGCAAGCCCCCAGTCCATCACCATCACTTCACCATAATCACCCACCATGATATTTTCAGGTTTAATATCACGGTGCAATACTCCCTTCGAATGTGCAAATGCAATTGCATCGCAAATTTTCATGAATATCTGAAGGAATCGCGTAACAGTAAAATACTTGTGATATCCATCCTTTTTGTCAGCAACAAGTTCGATTATTTCAAGCAGCGACTTGCCCTGAACAAGCTTCATTGTAAAAAACAGGTTGCCGTCATTGTCTATGCCAAGATCGTGAACGGGCACGATGTTTGGATGCTCAAGCTGACCGGTAATCTGTGCTTCCTCGAGAAAACGTTCCTGCTTGGATGGAATTTCTTTTGATGTTGGATGAATAATCTTTGTGGCAATCTGACGTCTGACATCCTGGTCAAAAGAAAGTTTGATAACACCCATACCACCTCTGCCAACCTCATCGTAAACAATATATTTACTTACAGAATTAATACGTTTGAGCTTTTTCAGATGTCTTTCGGTTAGCGGATCAGTGCTAAGTTCAATATTGGCATGAATTCCACGCTCTTCTTCGAGAATTTTCAATACGGAAATTCCACTTTGGTCAAAATTTGTTGATGAACCGATAACAAAAGAATCATCAACCATTGCTACTGAAGATTCCTTTCTTTTTTTAATTTTTTTGTTGTAATAATCATCGGAATCAATAATAGAGAATTCAGCTTCGAAATCATTTGAGTCCTCATCAATAACGACGATTTCTTCCGATTTAGTGTCAATAATCTCCTGTACTTCTCGTGTTTCTTCGTCTGTATCATCGGAGAATGAGCGCATAAACTCGGAATATCTGTCATAAGGCTCGTTAGAAATGCTGAATGCTTGACGAGCTATATCCGCAATATTAGACGATATGAGCATTTCACCGTTTTGTGATTGCATGTCCGAGTTTGAAGTGTTGGATTTTGGATGTCTGGCAGATTTTTTCTTCTTTAGTGCCTTGTTACGTTGGGAGCTTTCATCCTGAAGAATAAGCGGTTTAGAGCAGTGAGGACATCTGTAATTTTTATCAGGATTGTAATTCTTGATACTGAATTTTTTTCGGCATTCATTACAACGTAGCAATTTCCGGTCTTGAAGCGACAGAACGTGTTTTAATTGTTTTTTATTCAAAAGCTTCTTTTTTATTAGGATTTCACCGATTAGAAATTGAGAGTTAGCATTTTTGCTGGATTTAAAATCAAGCAAAATTGAATTAAGCGCTTCTCTGCTGATATATCCAAGTTTGACTGCAATTTCTCCGAATTGCATATTTTGATATTCATTACCAGTATTTTCATTATCCATCGTAACAACTATGTAAAAATTTAGGGAATATCATTTACTTTTGTTAAAACACAAAAAAACAAATTAATCAAAATTTCGGTGCTTATTAACATTATATCATTCAGCAAATTAGATAAAACAATTCAACAATAGTAATCGAGTTATTCAGAATCATTTTCTTATAATAATTAAATCGTAAAAAAATATTAACATTACTAATTAAAAAACTTCAAGCGCACTTTTAAGTGCATCTTCGATGTAAAATGTGCCTTTTTCATAACCGATTGTGCCATTGAGGATTGTCATATCGATATCGCACAGTGAGATTTTGTGGTGAAAGGGAGTCCAACTACATCGAGAAATTTGATGCTTGTTTAATATTTCATGCTTTTTATTGGGGTTGACAATCGCAAAATCCGCAAAATATCCTTCACGAATTTCACCCCTATTCTGGATATTAAAGTTTTTACTCGGGTTATAGGAATAAAGTCGGGATATGTCGGTGAAATCGATTCTGTTTTCTTTTGCAGCATTTAGAAGGAGTCGGGAAGAATTCTCGATTGATGGAATACCAGCTTTTGCCTGCCAGTAATCGGTAACAGATTTGTCAACGAGTGGATGAGGTGCATGGTCGGTTACAACCTGTATATTTTTGATTTCTCGCAAATAATTCCAGAGCAACTCGACCTCAGCGATTGTACATTTCACAGATGGGTTGCATTTTATAAGATTACCTTTAGTTGCATAATCATCAATATTGAAAAACAGATGCGGGATAGCGATTTCGTAGGTTAACGTTGTATTTTTCACTAGTTCAACCTCATCAGGTGAGCTTAGATGAGCGATATGAGTGTTTGTGTTATATTTTTCAGTAAGTTCGATGATTTTACGTATTGCTGTGATTGCAGCTTCCTTGGTGCGGATTTTGTAGTGCAAAGCAGGTTTGTTTTGGTGTTTATATTTCGCTGTGTTTTGTTGAATTGTCTGCTCATCTTCAGCATGGACGATGATTTTGTGTGGTGAATTCTTGAAAAGATCTTCAATTGCATTTTGGTCATCCACGAGAATGTTGCCGGTAGTTGTGCCAAAAAACAATTTCACACCAGCAATATGCTTTGCATTCAAAACCTCGTCAATGTTTGTGTTTGTCGCTGCCAGATAAAATCCATAATTCACCATCATGCTTTTTCGTGCGGAATCTCGCTTTTTCCATAAATTTTCGATTGTTGTGATTGCTGGATTGTTGTTTGGCATATCCAAAATCGATGTTACACCTGCGCGAAGGGCTGCCTGCGATCCGCTGATAAAATCTTCTGCCTGCTCATATCCGGGTTGTCGAAAATGTACGTGCGTATCAATAAATCCGGGAAAAACCAGGAATCCTGAGAGGTTGATGACTTTGATATCGGCATCAGCATCAATTTCGGGTGAAATTTTTGAATTTTCACGGAAAATCTTTGTGATATGAGTATTTTCAATGTAAATATCAGCATGGAAACGCTCATTATGATTGATAACATCGCAATTCTTGAGAAGAAGTTTTTTCATTTTGCAGATTTTCTGCCTTTCTTTACTACATTTGCAATAGGGCATGTAAACATGCGTTTTTTTCGACCTGTCAAGCTGACCTCAAGAGCTTTGCAAGCTTTTTAAGGTTTTTACAGCAATGTCAATAGGGCAAATAACTCTTGAGTCCTACTGCCGATGCTGTAAGTAAAAAGCAGGCTTGCCTGCTCCTATTGTCAATGCTGTGAGAAAAAGCAGGTTTACCTGTTTCGAACTCAATATTTTGTTTATTTTACCAAAAAAAGTCTAAACAGCATGAGTTTTTATGAAGCTAAGTAAAATTTTGAAAGCCCAGTTCATCGGAGCGTTGAAATCATTCGCTTTTACTGGCATCCCAAAATTATGATCGGCTAAATCGTTCTTGCTTCCAGTAACAATTTCAAGCAGATACTTTCCATGTGACCAGCTTTTCAATTCCTCAGCTTCGTCTTGAAGTATGTATTTATCGTCATTTCCGCGAATGAACAATATAGGCAGATCTTTTTCCGCAAGTTTTTCGACTGCATGCTGAAGTTTGAATCTCTGTGCATTTTCGAACAAATCGTCTCGATAAACTCGGTTCATACTAAGAGTTGTACTGGTATTTAGTTCAAAAATCTCAATGAATCCATACTCAAGCCATTCCGCAAACTGCTTTTTTGAATAATGAAAATAATGTGAAATCGGCGAAAGACAAACGATTGAATCAAACGCGATTGCATTAATTTCCTCAGCAGCAACAATCAATGCATTGGCACTGCCTCGTGAATGTCCAAGCAGATGAATTCGGCTTATTTTTCGTCCGTTGGCTTCCGTGAATTCTTTGATTCTACCTTCAGAACAAGAAAGCAAAACCTGCTTAAAATCATGCAATTCAGCAGTTAGGCAGTTATTCGCGAATTTTTCCCGCTCTTGAAATTCGCCTGATTCATCAACGACTCCGCAATGACTGTTGCTGAAACGAAGCACATGAAAACCATGAAATGTAAGTTCACGTGCGATTAACGGGATAAAACTCCAGTCTTTATACGCCTTGAAACCGTGAGCAATAATCACAATGGGAGCTTCAGATTCTATTTGCGAAAATTCGAGATTCAAGCGAACAGGTTGCTTGTCAAATCCCTCAATTTCAAAGTAGTTTATCGATTTATCCATGATCCATACACAATCAAAAAAAGAAAAACCCCGAGAAACCCGGGGTTCATAAAATTATCGAATTTTACAGTGTTCCGCGTTTGAATCTTGTGAATCTTGGTCCAAGTCTGGTGTCATTTTTGCATACTTCGTTGACAACTCTTGCAAAATCGAGGATGCTAAGCGGTTTTTTCGCATAACCATCGACACCAAGATGGGTGATACGGAAAATGTTCTGATTCGAGAGGAATTTTGATACGACTATGATAAGAATGTCTCTTGTTTTCACATCATCTTTCAAGTGTTTGATAACGCCAAAACCATCAAATTCTTCCATGTCGAGGTCGAGTACGATGAAATCGGGTCTGAAACTTCCAATTTCGACAAGCCCTTCGAATCCTGACTTCGCGGTTTTAATCTGAAAGCCATCCCACAATTTCGCAAGGATGTTCTCGTAAAGCGAAAGCATGTTCATGTCATCGTCGATGCAAAGCGCCCGAATTTCCTTCTTTTCGGGATAAGGTTTTTCGATAGGAATTTCATATTCGTGTACGAAACGAATAAATTCTTCGGGACTTACTCGGTAATGTCCGCCAGGAGTTGTCCAAGCATTAAGTTTACCGCGTTTGATCCATCTGAAAATCGTCGTTCGGTCAAGATTGCATAATTCTGCGATCTTACCGACGGATAAAGGTCGCAAATCCTCGAAATCGACTTCAGGTTCATCAACATTTTTGATTTTCTTTCTACCCATAGTTTCCTCCTAACCGTATAAAAAAGTTTTGCATATAGTCGATTATTACTCTCACACGATTACATCATAAATTATCTTCCGTTTTTATGTCAACAGTTTAAATAAATTTATAATAAAATTAACAGGAAAATATGCGTTTTTTATTGCATTTTTGCATAATTGCATCAATTGCGTTATTTTTTCATTCCATTTAGTTGTAAAAATAATTATATAACTGTAATAAATGTGGATTATCGAATCGCTTTGGAGTTAAGGTGTTTCAAGTTCTCAGAGTAGATTTTGGTTAAAAAATACTCGAATTCATCATTCATGTGAATTTTCCTATGACTGTTGTGCGGAAGATGTTTCATTTTGCGTAACTGAGCAAGCTCAATGGGTTTACGGAATTCTAAAGGATTTTCAACTTCAATTATAATACCTGTTTTGTTGTTTTTGAAGTAATCATATAGTGTTTTCTCGTCAACACATGCTTTTTCAATGTAATTTGCACTGATTTCATCAATTGAAACACTTTCAACGGATTTTATGTCAACAGAACCGACAATTTTTCGTACAGGATAAGTCGAATACAGGTAAATACGAAAATTCACGAATTCTTTGGAAAATGTTTTCCGCAACTCTATAGTTTTCCTGCCTGATAAGATGAGGGCAGCATAAATCGGCTTGATTGAAAGCAATATTGAAGGTTTCGAGTTATTCATTTAATTCAAAATCAATTTAACCAAATTATGTAAAATCGAAATAATAAATTAGTATACTGGAATTTGACTTAATACTATAAATCTGTTATTTATTCCATGAAATTTAGAGAAATACGATGGAAAAAAGTGTTTTAGTATCATTATCTTGTTTTGTTTGCATTATTCTCGTCGGTTCATGCTCATCAACTGAGACATCTGATTTCAAAGCTTTTTCGACTGAACTTGATGTTGCATTTGTGGCAGATTCCGGGAAATTCAGCATTAAACCTCCACTCGATTGGAAAGTACAAGTAAAAAATGACGATGTCGTATTCAAACCCGATATTGCTGAGCTTGACGCAAGAAACGCTAAAGCAAAAATCGTTATCCAATATATAAAACTCAATGAAATACTCACTCCAGAACAATTCCGCGATGTTATCGAATATGATCTAAAAAGCAGCAAAAATGTTGATGCCTACGAAATCGTCGAATATGGCGGTACACCCGCAAATGCTTATTGCAACGTATTAGTTGAATATGATTCTTCAATTGGTGAAAGCACACATTATTTCAAGAATATTTTTGTTGGTTCGGGTTATTTCAGGATTGCAGGTTCTTCACTAAAAAAATATTGGAAAATTGCTGAGCCACTTCTAAATGCATCAATTGACACGTTCAAAATCATTGATTAATTTACAAAAAATTCGGTTTAATTCTTCTTTTATTTTATAATAATCGTACTTATCTTTGTTGCTGTAAATTTTAGAGGTATTCAATGACTGCTGAGCTTGTTGTTCTCAACAATGCAAATCCTGATATAAATGTGATTATGAGATTGGCACATGCCCTTCGCAACGGTAAACTTGTTGTAATACCTACAGAGACGGTTTATGGCATTGCTGCGAATTACGACAATCACGAAACAATGCAAAAGCTCAGAAAACTCAAGAAACGCGAAGATAACTCACCATTTACCGTTCATCTTCACAGTTTTGAGCAACTGAAGAATTATATCGATAAAATTCCAGACATTGTACAGATGCTTGCGGATAAATATTGGCCCGGTCCGATGACGCTAGTTTTTCCAAAAATCGGCAAACATGGTTTAGGTTTTCGTGTAGTAAACTCCAAGATTACGCAACAAATCCTCAGATTGGCTGATGTTACAATCGTTGCAACAAGTGCTAATTTAAGTAAGCAGGCACCTGCACTTTCGGGACTCGAAGCGATGGAGAAGATCGGCAAATATGTTGATATTGTTGTCGAATCGGGATTTGCACAATTCCAGGAATCATCTTCAGTAATTCTTGTTGGTAATCAAACGTACAAAATCAGTAGGGACAGCATAATCGGTGCGGAAAATGTTCGCAATACGGTTAAACGTACAGTTTATTTTTTGTGTGATGCGAACCGAATACGTTCTGTGATGGCGAAGGCATTTTTATTGAAAATGATGGATGATGAGGGATTTCAATTGTTTGCGCCTGCCATTGTACCATCTGATAACCCAAAAGGCTCACGAAAGAAAGCTCCGTTATTTGAACGCGTGCTTGAAGTCGAATCAGCAGGTTTATTTGCGATTTCAGGTGAGCCAATACTGGAAAGTGCAAATAAGGTGCTAGAAGAGTTTTCCGCACTCAAATATGTGCCAAATCATAAATCAAAGTTGTTTGAGCAATCAATGCTTGAGGATGCGGATGAAATTTATGTTATGACAAAGCCGCAATTGAAACAGGTTCAAGCGTATGACGGGGGTTTTGCTTCGAAAGTGCATCTTCTCAGCCCGGACAACAAGAAAATTTCAGACCCGAGTGGAAAATCGGTTGAAGCACATAGAAAAACCGCCAGGAAAATAATTTCTGCCTTAAAACATAGATTCTTTAACGACTAATGCGGCGTAACAAAAGTTTTAATGATTGGTGGAACTGGCATCCCAGCCTGTTAATATTGATGCTGAATGTCAGACAATATGCCTGACCCACCAATTCAATCTGTCAATTATTCTATCGATTCGTAAATCTCAGGATATCTTTCCAAAAGCAACATCAGGATGTCATCAATTTCGTTTCTTTCGACGTTATTCTTCGATATTGATGATTTCTTCATGAATTTATATGCATTCTCGCTAATTTCCTCCCAAATCGTTTTATGCTTTTCAATAACGTTTTCTGGAATCTTGTTTCGATCAGTAATCGAAATATAAGCAAGGTTTGCTAAATTTGGATGCTCAGCTTCAATTTTATTGGATTTAAGCAGGTTAATCTTTACCTTGAAATAATGAAAAAGAAACGGTTCGATTGATTCAGGATTCTTAAATCTTTCTTCAGTTGATTTCAAATCATCAGCCAATTTTAATGCACTTTCGAAATCTGCGAATACATTTGCATACAGTGAAATCAGAGTTATTATTCGGTTTTGACGCACATCACGCGCTTTATCCATCAGTTCAATCATCAATTCCTGGTAATCTTCCACAGATTGCGAGAAAAATGGGTTATCTTTTAGTTCATCGATATCATCCGAAGTAATTTTTTTACGTCTTTTCGCTTCAAACTTCGTATCTTCTTCAATAAATTTTTTAAGATAATCTTTCTCAAGTTCATGATATTCCATCTGTAACGGTTTGTTATCAGAACTCAGTGTGGCTCGTAAAGCGTATAGAATCGAAAGATAATCATAAACCCAGAAATATGTGGTTTTGTACTTGTCATGCAGCATAAGGCAGAATTTAAATTCGGTTTCAGCTTCGTCAAGCTGTTTCGTATATTCATTGTTGTAGTATTTTTCCGCAATCTCAATTAAAAGCTTAAGCTTGTTCATGTCCTCGGTATAAACAGGATAATTGAACGAGTAATCAATCATAGCAGCATCAATTGATTTAACGAGTTCACCTATCCGATCATTAAGAGCTTCCTCAATATCAGACAATGCAATTTTTTCCTGCTTTTTAACCAGGGATTTGTATTCCATATAGGGAAAAATTTCACCATCAAGTACAAGATTGAGCAGCTTGATAAAATTATTCGTTTCTTGTACAAGGTTTAATTCTTTGATGTTGATTTCATTATCAGCAGAACCTTCAGCATTGTTATTTTTCTTCAATTCATCAAGCTCAGCAATGATTTTCATCAATTTTTCAATTTCAGATAACAATCTCTGAAAATCTCTGAGTCTGCCTGAGTTTTTCTTACAGAGCTTGATATTTGTGATGCCTAGCCCGAGATGTGCTCTATAATTATCCTTTTCTTCTATAATGATATCTTCGAAAACCTTTTTTGCTGTGTTTTTTCGAGGATTATCATCATCCCAAATACGAAGCTTCAATAAGCTGTACCCATAAATCAGCTTTGCCATTAGATTGTCGGGGTCTTCTGCCATTGCTTTTTCAGCGAGTGATCTTGCACGATGATATGCTTCATAACTTTCTTCACCCTGATAATACCAATAGCCCGACCAATCGAGATAAGTATCAACTGTATCTTCCTCGTATTTGTTGTATGCACAGGAAGTAAGCAGCAGAATTGCTGACAAGATTATAAGAGTTGTTTTGTTCATGTTTTAAGCCCGAAAGTTAGTTTGATTTAATATAAAACCTTGTACATACAATTGCAATTTTTTCTACGGTTACAAGTTATCAAGTTTTTTGCCTAATGCGATTTATACAGTGGCAGTTTTATACGGAAATTCGTTCCGGTGTCAATCTCCGACATAACAAGTTCAAGTATTCCGTCGTGGTTCTCAATTATACGCTTTGCAGCAGCAAGCCCTAAGCCGGTACCCTTTTTCTTTGTCGAAAAATACACATCAAATATTCTCGGATGGTTTTCAGTTGAAATACCCTTGCCGGTGTCAATAATTTCTATATAAAGCCAGATATCATCAAAATTTACTTTGATGAATATTTCGCCATTGCCTTTCTCGTTTATAGCATGTCTGGAATTTATTATCAGGTTTAAAAGAACTTGCTTGAGTTTCTGGGAATCAGCGGGAACAAGAGGTAGATTTTGCGCGAATTCAGTCCAAACCGTGATTTTCTCGCTTTTTAATTCCGGTTCAACAAAATTTAGCATAGAATTTATCAGTTTTTTTATGTCGGTAAGCTCGATTTTTATCTCAATATCACGCGCAAAATTCAGGAATTCGTTGACAATGCGTTCAAGCCGTTGGATTTCATCACTCATAATCTTGATGCGTTTTAACGCTTTTTTCTCACGCTGAGATTCAGAATTTTTCCAATCCTCATACAATACCTCAAGATTCAGATTAAGTGTCGAAAGTGGGTTTTTAATCTCGTGAGCGAGACCGCTAGCAAGCTCTTCCAAAAGCTTGGTCTGCATTTCCCTGCTTTCCTTGATGAATTCTTTTATGGATTTATTATTTTTCATTTGATTTCTCCTTATCAACCCGCTCAGTTGTAACTTTCGGTGTTGACCAGAATGATCTGCTGGCATTTGTCGGATTAATCAGCCATTGTTGACCGTAGCGAACCAGCTCGATTATACGTCCTGATTCATTAACATTATGTTCTTCATGAGTGTTTGCGTCAGTGTATTTCAACTCCCAATTCAGACGAACCTGAGAGCGATTACCGTCTGATGAATACGAAGTTTGCAGTACTTCAAATTTCGTTATATGCAGGTTTTTCAACTCGTCCTTCAATCTTTCATATTCACCTGAATTCTCATTCAGTCGGGTTGTCGGATGGTGACATTCGTTGAATTTTATTAAATCGTTGTCATTTATCGCTTTGATGTACGTATTAAGGGTTAATTCAGGATTAGAGAATGCTTGCACCTTAACTTCTTGATAAATATCCTGCCTGGGCTTTTTCTTGCATCCGTTGAGAATCAGGACGCTCAACATTATTATTAATATTAATCGTTTCATTTATCATCCTTTTGCTTGGCTTTTAATAATTCAGGCAGAAACCAATCTTCAGGAAAATCATTGTAATTGCTATAAATCTCAGGAATAGGCAGTTTAAGCATTTTGCGTAAACGCATGACAAGGCGTGCAAACTCGGGTGAAACAGTCGTTCTGTCTTTTTCGAGAGTCTCAATCTGCCCTTTCAACTCCGAAATGAATTTTTTGAAAAACTGTATAACTGTTGTGTTTTCTTTGCAGCATTCAATCAACTCGTCCAAAGCGGTGAGATTCCAGAGATATTCGAACACAGGTTTCTCAAAGTCGCCTGGTATCTTCGCTGCAACATCAAGCAGTGTCCGAAAAGCTACTAAATGCTCAATTTCGAAAGGATACGTAAACACAAATTCGCTGATATTGCTGGCTTCCCGAGTATTTTCAACAGGCACTTCATAAACTGAAACGATAGGCAGAAGCTCTTCCAGTTCAGCGTTTATGGTAAGTTTGAAAGCCAGCGTTTTTAAGGTTTCCATCAGATCATCAGCATTACTTTTAAGTGAAATCGGGGTTTGCATCAATTTTGGACGTTTTGCGAACTTACTGGCAAGTAAAGGACTGAAATGAATCCTTTGCTGTGTCTGAATCTGAACAAGCTGCAGAAGCCAATCCAGTTTCTGCTCCGAAATATCAATACTTACACGTTTGGGAAGATTATCAAATTTGTTTTCAGCCCAGTAGATGCTGGATATCAGCTTGGTTAATGCCTTGAAATTCGCTTGAATCTGATTAATTTGCCCCTTTGATATGAGTTTCACAAGGAAATCAATAACATCAGCAAGCGAAAGGTTTTTTGAAACTATTTCTCGAATGATTTTCTGGACGTTAAGCCCAATCCCGAAATATTTGGTCAAAAGCAATTGAATATCGGGTGCAGAATTCTTTAAGGTTTTTATTGCTGCGGTTCTAACCGTAAAATTTGTTGAGTGTGCATATCTAATTAATTTATCCAAAATCACAGCATTATTGGACAAGCGACCGAGACAGAGAATCAGCGACGCTTTGTCAGCGTCAGCTCCTGCAGAATTCAACATCTCAAGAACGTATTTTTCATATAATTCCTTGCTGATTTTTATACCGATATTGCTACGTAAAATATTGCTGATAAGCTGAAATCTCTTAGGATTTTCAGAATTAATCAATCGTTGGAAATTGTCCATATTTGGTGTTTTCAAGAGTTTTTGAGCGTTTTTACAGAGTTCGCACTCAGATTTTTCAGTGAACCAGAGTGCATTCGCCATTATTACAATATCAACGTCCTGATTTCTTAACGCTCGAATGATAATCGGCAGCAATCCTTTATTTTTCACAAGCATCGGAGTTGTCAGCGTTTTATCCTTGATAGAATCGTCGATAATGATGGTTTTACCAACAGTATTACGTAAATGTTTGATAAATTCGAGAATCGGCATAGGTTTTAACTCGGTCTGAACAATATAATTGTCGAAGAATTCTTGAGTTTCAACACTTTCAACGAATATCGGTAGAAGCTTAAATCCGCGATATGAAATTTGCCCCGGATAAATGAGGAGTCTGCCATTGTCGAACTCATAACGAACATCAGCAATTCTCGAAATAATTGTAAGCATCTCGAACAAAGTGCATTCGCTGAAATATGCCTTTATTTCACGATCTCTGATTAATTCGGTATAACTTGAAAGATAAATCTCGAAGTGACAAAGTCTGCGGATTTCCTGGATTAGATTTCCAAATGTCAAAACCTTGGAATTGCTGAAACCTTTGATTCTTATGCGTTTCATCAGTTCAATGCCGTGTCCGCTTCGAGATAGTGCCAGTCTAGCCAAGTTTCGAAGCGTTTTATTCTCGCTGAATGCAAGCATCATCATATACTCAGAATCTCTTCGTGCAATATCAACCCAGATATTTCCTGGCAGAACGGTTTTGTTTTTCAGGTCTTTGAAATACTGCGTAAAATCGTTTTTCGCAATTATCACGCACCAAAGTTTCTCCCATGATGCTGTTTTCTTAATCTTTGAACGCTCAAAAAAATCACGCAATGCATTCATGATATCGAATATTGCATTTGTTCGAATGTTTTTGAGTTTGTGTGCAAGGATTTCAAACAGACTATCATGAAACTTTACTTGTTTTCCATCCTGAATGAGATTGTTTACAATCGTGATGTCAAGCAATTCAGGCACGGTCTCAAGAATCTGCCAAGCCTGAGTTCGATGCCAGCGGTATTTGGGATTGTTTACCCAGTGTAGCAAAATATTTATCGCCTGCTCAGGTTCGTTGCGCAACAAAACATAAACGCTGGTTACCGCAAAAGTCTCGTCCGATGATTCAGAACCAACGATAAATGTCGAAATTTGTTCGAAGTCGAGATGAAAATTCGCAATTGCCTGAATCGCCTTGATTTTGACATCATATGAATTGTCGTTTTCAACGAGATTAAACAGAAGATTCGCAGCATCGGTCATTTTAGTTGTCCATAATTTCTCAATCGACAGAATACGTCGTCGGAAATCACTTGAAAAATAAAGCGCAGATAAATCTGAATCTTTCTGTGATAGGAAATCTTTGGATTCGATGATTTTTAACACTTTGCTGGCACGTTTTATAACAAGCGGTTCGGAGTTGTCCTGTTCAATTGCTTTCAGTAGTGTAACAATTCGAGTGTCTGAGTGATTCTGCAGGATTTTGTACTCAGCAGCGTAAAATTTTTCAAGCTTCTGCATAGATGTGAAATCAGTCCTGATTGACAATATCTCAGCATCTGTCAATTTTGCATTATCTAAATTCGATGTATTCTCACCCTCATCACCCATACAGAATGAAAATGTGCATACAATCAACAAAATCAATGCTCTGCTCAAATCCAGCATCATATAATTCTCCACCAACATATATAAAATAACTTTGTTTAAACGTTTGCGAAACAATATTGCAGAAATTTTTTGACCTGTAAGCCAATAATTGTATACTGCTTTCTAAAAAATAGGAGTATGAGATGCCTACAGTCAAAATTAACAAGGAATTATGTAAAGGCTGCGAGCTTTGCATTGAAGCATGTCCTCAGGATGTTCTTAAGATGTCCAAGGATTTTAACCTCAAGGGTTATTTCTTCTCCAAGGTTGAATTTCCGCATCAGTGTATTGGCTGTAGAATCTGCGCGATAACTTGTCCCGATGTTGCAATTGAAGTGCAAGTGCATGGCACACAGTACATTTTTTTCGAATATTGATTTTTTTTGGTTAAATTTCTCAAAACTTTTCTAATTTTCATTGGTTTAAATAATCACAAGATAAGCTGCGAAATACGTTCATGAATTATAAAAAAATAACTTGATTGTTCTGTTAATTTCATCAAAAATTCAGTTTTAATAAATCAAACAGTTAAAGTCTGATTCTTGTACAAAAAGGATTCTCACAACATGTTCGAGCGAATACTTTTTTACATAGTTGGCGTTTTGTTTCTGGTGTATCTTGTATTCTTAAGAACTTGTATACATCCAACGGATGTGAATGCGCATTATCAAGCACCTGATGACCTTACAAAAGCTGAACTCGGTGAATATAATATCCCTAAAAGCAAGTACCATCGAGGAATGGTTGTTGGGATTTTTCCTTATCAAGATGAAAAACCGGTGTACAGGAAAACTTTTGATGAGTTGTATGCACATGGCGTAAATACTGTCAGCTTAAATTTTAACTGGTACATGAATACGATTTATGACCCGACAGTTTACAAAGGTACAGCAGATGAAGATAATCAGACGGCATCGGATAAGATTTTAATGTCAGCGGTTGATGATGCACATGCTGCCGGCTTACGTGTTATGCTTTTCCCTTCAATTTACGTAATGAATTTATCGGATAGAGAATGGCGAGGTAGAATAAAACCAACGGATTGGGATATTTGGTTCAAATCATATCGGAATCTGACTGTGGAACTGGCGAAGGTGGCACAAAAGCATAAGGTTGAATTTTACTGTATCGGCATAGAATTGCTTTCAACGGAGAAATACACTGAAAAGTGGCGGGGAATCATCAAGGATATTCGCGAAGTTTACGATGGTTTGCTTTGTTATTCCGAAAACTGGGATGCGCGCAATAAAAATACTGAGTGGTTTCACGACCTCGATATGCTTGCAATGAATGCATATTACAAACTTGCTGATGAAGGTGAAGGTAATCCGCTCATTGAAGACCTGGTCAAATCCTGGTATAAGCATAAAAAAGACATTGAGGATTGGAAGAAAGCATACAAAAAACCGCTGATTATAACGGAAATCGGTTATTGTTCTGTTGAGGACGCTCTTGCACAACCGTGGGATTATTTATCATACAATCCGCTTGATATGGAAGAGCAACGTCTGGGATACGAAGCATTCTTCCGCTCTTGGTACGATGACTCTCTGTTTGATGGTGTATATTTCTATCATTGGCAGGGAGAGGGTGGCATTTTTGATAATACGTACACGCCGAGAGGCAAGCCAGCAGCGGAAGTTCTGAAAACTTGGTTTAAGATGATTGCTGCAAGAGAAGCAAAAAATGATGCTTTGAATGATTCGGACAATACAATTAAACCAGAATCGGAAACTAATGACGAAAAAACAGATGCTAAGGATTTATCAGCAAAAGCAAACGATGACATAACAGATGAGAATCATCCTGACGACGATGAATCCTCGGAAAAATAGGTTTTTTTTGGTTCCGAAA